>CAYSXG010000338.1:0-4238 GCA_964434895.1 uncultured Solibacteraceae bacterium
GCGGCGTCTCTCTTCCGGTGGCACGTCCGCCTTTGATCAGGAGGAACCGGGCGCGGTTCTCTTCGAGAACGAACACGGCCCAATCATCGCCGCGGCGGAAAAGGGCGCCCGAGGGAACCTTCAACGTTTCCGCCGACTCCCACGTGATGATTCGGGCTTCGACCCGGAAAGCGTCTCCCAAGCTGGGCCGCTGACCTGGCGGGGTTGGTGCCAGCCTTGGGGGCCCATGATCTGGAGGGAGGTGGTGTTGGACTGGAGATCCGCCAGTTTCAGGGCCCGGACGAACATCCGGTTGGCGCGGGTGCCGTCCGTGGCGATGACGCTCTGGTCGGGGTTGGTGGGGATGCTGGCCGCGCTCAGGGCCCCGCCCCCCTCCTCGGAATTCGCGGAGTTGTCCACGTAGGCGTCCAGGTAGCGGTAGACCCAGGTGATGACGCCCGAGAAGTCGGAGTACACGTTGATGGCCGCCACCTTCATGGACTGGTAGCGGGTCATGACGGGCAGCCCGTTCTTCCAGCCCTCGGCGATGCCCGTGGAGGTGCTGGCGACGTTCCCGGAGATGGACGTGGGATAGGTGACGGTCTCGCCGATATCCGGCACCGCGTAGCCGCTGGGGGAGGCGTAGATTCCGGTGGTGGGGGCCGCCGTCAGGCCGTCCGAGGTGGTGTTTCGGACGTACTGGGCGCCGCAGATCCAGGCGAAGTAGTCGAAGGAGTAGAAGAAGTTCCCGATGCCCACGTAAGTATACCACTTGTAGGGGTTCGACTCGGTGGTGCCCAGGTCCAGGGTGGCGTTCAGGGCCGTCTGGATGGCCACGCCCGGGGTGCCCGCGGTGCCCGTGCGGGCGGGCTGGGCATTGGTGTAGGGCACGACGTCGACGTTGCTCTCCATGTCCGCCAGGGTGCCGTGCCGGTTGCTCCACAGGTCGTAGACGATGCCGCCGGTGGAGGTGGAGGAGACGTTGGCGGCAACGCCCGCGTTGTAGGCGTCGGCGGAGGTGAAGGGGTAGGGGCTGTTGAAGAGCTGGCTGGGGCAGGGGAAGTCGATGGTGCGCGTGGTGCCGTTGGCGATCTTCACGCTGAAGCGGACGTGGGTGAACTGCTTGATGGTGTTGAGGTCGTTGGTGCTGTAGGGCACGGCGGCGCTGCCGGCGGGGGTGAAGCTGCTGCGGAAATCGTAGCCGTGGCCCATCACCACGTTGCCGGTGTCGTCGCGGAAGAGGGTCTTGGTGTTCGGCCACTGGAGCAGGTAGACCTCGTTGGTGCCGGAGCGGAGCACGAAGATGAAGCCGAGGTCCTTGCCCGCCTGGACCTGGTCCGTGGATTTCCGGGGGGTGCTGACGTTGAAGGCGTTGCCGAAGACGTCCTGGAAGGGGATGGCGCCCTGCTTGTCCCCCAGCCATCCGGCGCGGGTGGGCATGGTGATGTACTTGGAGGGCTCGAAGACCGCCCGGCTCCCGGTCATGGAATCCATGACGGAGACCAGGGTGGGCTTGCCCGCGTCGCTCTTGTACACGTCCAGGGTGTCGGTCTGGGTCAGGAGCTGGGGCTCGGTCTGGGCCTGGAGGGCCAGGACGGCCCCCAGGGCCGCCGCCAGGGCGCGAAGGGAACGAAGGATGGGGCGCTTGCCGTTGAGCATGGACGGGCTCCGATTACCTGGGAACATCGATCAGGGCTTCCCGCTTGGAGATGAAGGACAATCCGGTGGTGCCGACGTTGGCCCGCCCGGTGGTCTTGATGAGCCACCAGCTGCGGTTGCCCTGGACCCCCATGCCCTGGGAGGTGTCCGCCAGGGGATTGGTGCCCAGCCATCGCATCTCCAGATCCCAGGCCGGCTTGACCTGGGAGGACTGGAGGTAGCCCGTGGTGGCGGGGGTCATGTCCCCGCCCATGGAGGTGGCCGCCATGGTGAAGGCCACGCTGCCGGAGGCGTCGATGTTGACCCCCGACTGCTGGGCGCTTTCCAGGTCCGCGGCGTTGGTGAGGGAGGCCAGGTTCGACATGAGGGTGGTGGCGGTGGCGGAGCCGGCGGTGCTCCCCGTGGGATCGCCGCTCCAGCTGATGACGTAGTCCACGCCGGAATCCGCCATCTCGTAGGCCTTGCGCCCGGTGGAGTCGTTGCCGGTGATCATGGCGTCCCGGAAGGCTTCGCGGCTGAGGCCGAAGGCGGCGATGGCGGTGACCGAGACCAGAATGAGGGCCACGAGGATGGTGATGCCCCCCTCCTGGCCGTTCCGCGGGGGTCGGAATGAACGTGGCACGGGATGCTCCTTGGGCTGCGGGCCTATTGGTTCGGATCGCCGAGGGCGAAGTTCCTGGGGGAGAGCATCAGGACTTCCTGGCGGATCCGGTAGGCGGCGGTGGGCGAAGCGGCGTTGAAGCTCTGGTTGAACTCGGTGCGCTGCACCGCCGACCGCGTCTGGAGGGTGATGCGGAAGAGGGCGGGGGTGTAGTGGAACCACATGGGGTCGCCGCCGTTGCCGGTCCCCCCCGACTGCTTCACGAAGGGGCTCGCGCTGCCGAGGAGGGCGGTGTTGATGGAGGCGGAAATGCCCGTCCAATCGTTGGAGGCGCCCCTCAGCCAGGTCTTCCCTCCGTCGATGCTCATGTCCACGGCGAGGCCGATCACGTTATCGAGGAGGATCTGCTCGTCGGTGGTGGGCGTGTTGAGGGCCGGGGACCAGGTGGCCTGTCCGGCGGCCATGGGCTGGGCCTGGCGCACCAGGCAAGGGACCATGTTGGAGGGGTTGGCCACGTCCAGGGCCCGGGGGACGATGGTGTAGCGGATGATCTGGAGGGGCCGGATGACCTGGAAGGGCGCGTTGGCCCAGTGGGCCTTCTGGAGCGTCGCGTGCACCACCCCGGAGGTGGGCTTGCCGTAGATGTTCTGGGCCGAGGCCTCGGAGCTGGCCAGGGTGATCTGCCACAGGCCCCCGGGCAGGGCGGCCGTGGAGGCGACCTTGGCGAACTCGGCTTTGGAGTCCTGGACGAAGAGGATGTCCCCGGCCTGGATGGAGGCGCCGTTGTTGAGGATCTTGCCCTGGAAGGTGGTGTCGAAGGCCGCGGTGGCCGCCGCGAAGGTGCCGTCGCAGAGGGGCACGTCCGAAACGATCTGGAGCTCGTCCACGGGCCCGCTGGCCCCGGGGGGCGTGTAGGCGGGGCTGGCGGTCTGGAACATCAGGGGCGGCTGCAGGCCCGCGCCCACGGCGAATTCGGGAGGGATCCGGGGAGGCATGGTGTAACCCACCTGGAGGACCTCGTCCTGGAGCAGGCGGACCGCCCACCGGGCCTTCCGCTGGATGGAGATGGTGTCGGACATGGCCGAGAAGGTGGCCGTGGAGGCCGCGAAGACCCGGAACATGCCGGCCATCAGGACGCTCGTGAAGACCAGGGCCACCAGGAGCTCCACGAGGGAGAAGCCGGACTGGGGCCTCCGGGAGCGGAGGGGGCTAGACGCGCACATTTCGGCTCACCGAGAAGTACTTCTGCAGGAGGGTGTTCACGCCGTTGACCTTCACGAGCTCCACCCACTGCACGTTGACGACGAAGGGCTGCATCGCGTTCCGGGAACCGACGGTGATCCCTGCCTGCCGCTGCCAGCTGACGGTGTACTGGACGTTGGCGGCGCCCATGGTGGTGGGGTTGCCCTTGATGTCGTAGTAGAGGTTGGTGGCGCCGGCGGAGGAGACGGCGTTCGTGATGGTCACCGGATCGATGAAGGTCCAGCCCGTGGAGGTCACGGTCCCCGAGTCGTAGCGCTCGGCGGCGGCGAGGGCCCCCTCGGACTGGATGCGGTCCAGGAGGTCGTGGGCCAGGAGGGTGGCCGTTCCCCGCTCCCGGGAGGAGGTCGCGTTGGAGATGCTGGTCACCTGAAGGGCCAGCAGGCCCAGGAGGCCGATGCTCATGATGAAGGCCGCGATGAGCATTTCGACCATGCTGAAGCCGGACTCGGAGCTCCGGGCCGGCGGAGGCGTCAATCGAGGGTTCGCCATTGGTACTCCCCTGTGTTGAGCACGGAATCCGGTTTGTAATAGGCGCCGATCATGCCCTTGGGGCTCACCACGATGACGCCGTAGGGGACCCCCTGGACGTTCACGGTGTTGCCCCTCACCCCCACCCACATCCCCGAGGTCAGGGTGGTCTTGACGCCGGCCGAGAGCTTTTCCGGCAGGCCGTTCGCCGAGAACCCGTAGGTGGTGGCCCCGGGCTGGATGGCCTCGGGCTTGAAAAACGGGTCGG
>CAYSXG010000339.1:0-4226 GCA_964434895.1 uncultured Solibacteraceae bacterium
CCTTGCAATACAAATCGTCGTCATCCAGGTAGGCGATCCATCTGCCTCGAGCCCTTGCGATGGCCGCATTGCGAGCCGCGGACTGCCCCCTTTGATAGGGTTGTTC
The DNA here is from genome assembly GCA_964434895.1 of uncultured Solibacteraceae bacterium. Lineage (GTDB taxonomy): Bacteria > Acidobacteriota > Holophagae > Holophagales > Holophagaceae > CAYSXG01. The sequence continues at coordinate 107 of CAYSXG010000339.1, forward strand.
CAGGACTTGAAGATTCATCCCTTCCTTCCGGAACCCTTCGCAGATCGGCCCGATCTCCGAGCCCGCATCGTTCACCACGATCACCTCAAAATCCCGATAAGTCTGTTCCTGTATGGAACGAAGGGCCCGACGAAGCAGGTCGGGTCGATTCCAGGTAGGTACGACCACGGTCACTGCTGGCAGACGCGGAAGTTCCGTTTCTTTTTCCGGGGTGATCCAGGATTCGTGAGGAGTTTCGGCCAACACCCGTGCGAATCGTGCGCCATAGGGCCCCTGCAGCCTGCTTCTCCGCGGATTGCCCATGGGGACCCATTGGACTCGTTCGAACGTCCGTAGCGTTTCCTTCAGTTCTGAACGCAGGTCCGCGAGGATAACGTCCGGAAACAATGCCCTGCCCGTCTGAAGAACCACTTCGATGACCCTGGTTTGGGCTTCTTCCATGGAAAGCTGGCCCGTCCTGCGCGAGTCCACTAGCAAGACAAGACCCACGGGTTCCCCGGGTTGAAAGGCCTCCAGGTACGCCAGCAAAATTTCCACCCACCCTGATCCCATCCACTCTGGCTCATAAAGAAAGCCTACAAGGTGAGTCTTTTTCGACTCGGGATCAGGAGTCGTCATTTCTTCTCCCGGACTACGAGGGTCAGAGTGCATTCAAGCAGGATGCGCGTTTCGAGGAGCTCACGGATGAAAGTGTAAAAAGCTTACCAAACACTTCGAAGAAATTTTGGAATCCGGTCGGGACGGCTTCTTTAACTATTCCAGATCTGTGAATTATTTCGGCACACGCTGTGCTTGGGGCCGATTAATCGGGCAAATTCTTGCCCCTGCTTTCCTTACGGAGGTCCCGTGCTCCAGGCCAGCGAGGAACAATGGCGGGAAATCGCGGATCTCGTCTGCCACATGGCCAAGTCAGGGGAGGGGACGGATTACTGCTACGAGGCCGGCTGCCTGCCCCTGCCGGTGCACTTCTACTCGCCGGTGCCGGACCTCAAGGACCTGGACCAGCGGGAGGTGTGGACACGGAGGACCCCCCTTAGGGGTATCGAGATGGGCCTGGAGGCCCAGGTGCGCTTCCTCACGGACCTCGCGAAGGCCTACGCCCACGAGTGCGACTGGCCCGCCGAATCCCCTCAGGACCCTACGCAGTTCTACTGGAACAACGTTTCCTTCTCCTTCCAGTGCGCGTCCCTGCTGCACTACATGATCCGCCACCACAAGCCCCGACGGATCATCGAGGTGGGCTCGGGGATGTCCTCCCGGGTCATCTCCGCCGCTCTTCGGATGAACGAGGCCGAAACCCACCAACCCTGCGAGTACGCCATCGTGGATCCCTTCCCCAGTGAGGAGACCCGCCGGCTTCCTTTCCTCGCTTCCATCCAGACCCGCAAAGTGGAAGAACTGGACCCCTCCTTCTTCGAGGACCTCGGGGCGGGGGACATCCTCTTCATCGATTCCGGACACACCGTGAAGATCGGCGGAGACGTGAACTTCCTCTTCCTGGAGGTGCTGCCGGTGCTGGCTCCGGGGGTGGTCATCCACGTGCACGATATCCCCATGCCCCACGAGTACCCGAGGGTCTACTACACCAATCCCACCTTTCGAGTGTTATGGACCGAGTCCTATCTCCTCCAGGCCTTCCTGATGTTCAACAACGAATTCGAGGTGCTGGGCGCCGCAACATACCTAAATTCCACTGCGAAGGAAGCTTTCCCGGTCATCTTCCCCAAGGACCCCAAGAAGAGCGAATCTGGCTCCTTCTGGATGCGGCGGAGGATCTCCACCCCCTGATACCCACCTTCAGGTCTCCCCCTCGAATTCAAAAGGAGACTCATCAGGGAGTCGACGCCGGAACCAACTCTTGCAGGGCCGCGGCCAGGCGCCGCCCCGCCTCGCCCTGGAGGCCTCGCCCGGCCTCCTCGCAGCGCACCCACTGGACCCGTTGGAAGCCGCGGAGATCCTCCATCAGCTCTGCGCCGGTGGAGGCCACCGCCACCTCCGCGAAGGCATCCCGGCCGGTCCTTCGGGCCACCTCCAGCACCAGGGCCCGGGCCTCGTCGGCCGGCAAGGGGCCCGGAACCAGGATCAGGCCCACGGGTTCCCCGGCCTCGAAGGCCTCTAAGTAAGCCATGAGCACGGCCACCCAGGCCTCGCCGCCCCAGTCCGGCTCGAAGAGGAAGGCCTCCCGCCGGCGGGGAGCCTGGGCCGCCTCGGCCGCCAGCATCTCCGCCACCTTGGCGGCGATGCGCTCCCGGCAGGGGGGGAAGAGGTCCCGTTTTTCGAAGGTGATGTTGGCGCCGCTCCTGCGCCAGCGCACCTCGGCGGTGGCCTTGGGGACGTGGACGAAGTCCCAGCGGCGGGAGAGGCGGATCCAATAATCCCAGTCCTCCAGCACCGGCAGGCTCTCGTCGTGGGGGCCGCAGATCTCGAAGCAGGCGCGGGCGTGCATGACGTTGTTGACGGGGGTGAGGTTGTCCTTCAGGAAATGGTCCCGATCGAAGGGATGGGACATGGCCAGTTCTTTGGAAAGCACCACCCACGCGCCCCCGCGCTTCTCCTCCACGACCCGCATGGAATCGGTGTAGGCCACCTGGGCGCCGCTTCCCTCCAGGGTCCGCACCAGGGTCTCCAGGTGGTCGGGGTAGTAGAGGTCGTCGTCGTCCAGGTAGGCAATCCAGCGGCCCCGGGCGGCGCGGAGGGCGCTGTTGCGGGCCGCCGCCTGGCCGCGGGCCTCCAGGTGGGCCAGCAGCCTCACCCGCAGGCCCTTCGCCTCGAAGGCCCGGACCACGGGGGACGGGTCCTGGCCCCCGTCGTTCACCACCACCGCCTCGAAGTCCCGGAAGGTCTGGCCCAGGAGGGAGCCCAGGGCCCGCTCCAGGAAGGCGGGCCGGTCCCGGGTGGGCATCACCACGCTCACCGCCGGATCGGGCGCCACCGCCGGGGCTTGGGCGGGAGGGGGCAGGGCCCCCCGCAGGATGGCGGCCTCGGGGCGGGCCGCCATGCGCTCGAAGCCCCGAAGGGCCAGCTCCCGGCGCCTCCCCTCGTCCCCCACCAGATCGCGGCAGGCCTCCACCAGCCCCTCGTAGGGCACCAGCAGGGCCGCGTCCCGCAGATCCTCGTCCACCTCGGTGTCTCCGTGGCATTCGGCCACCACCGGCACCCCGTTGGCCAGCAGGTAGGAGACCCGCACCAGTTCGAAGATGCTGGTGTCGTAGAAGTGGAGGTTGAGCACGACCTTGGCCCGGGCGATGAGGGCGTCCCGCTGGGCCCCGTAGACCCCGAAGGCCGCGTGGACCTGGAGGCCGGCGGCCTGGAGATCGTTCAGGACCTTGGCCCGGCGCTCGTTCACGGAGCCGTAGAAGAGCACGTCGAGGTCCTGGACCGCCGCCGGGCGGATGCGCGTGAGGGCCGGGGCGTAGCCGATGGGCACGTGGCGGAGGGGGCGCCGGAAGCCCGCCTCCCGCAGGATCCCGATGTTCCGCTGGCTGTAGTCCCACACCTCGCAGCGCTCCGCCAGGGCCCCCAGGCGGCGGCGCAGCTCCGCGTTCCGCTCGTCCAGCTGTTCGAGGTTGTAGAGGATGCAGCCCTTGGGCAGCCGGGCCGCCTCGGCCTTCGTGAGGAGGTGCCAGCCCAGCACGAGGTTCCGGCCCCGGGGATCGAAGGCGTTCTCCCCGAGGCCCACGGAGTGCCCCAGCTCCCGAAGGCCCTGCTCCAGGGTCTCCGCCAGCTCCCGAAAGGCCTCGGCGTGCGGATAGTCCTTGGGCTTCACCACGACGATCTGCACCTGCATCGACGCCATGGGCCCCCCGAAGGACTTGACCTTAGGAAGGAGGCTAGCAAAAGACAAGCCTTGCCTAGTTCAGGATCCCCATGAGGAACCCCGGCCCAAAAGTAGGTATTTTATGCCTCATTATGCCGCCTCCGAGCCCCCCTGGTTCTGGCCTCGGCCTTGCCCCATCCGATCCGAACGCATCCCAGGAGGTCCCATGTCCCTTCCCAGTCCCACCCCCGAACCTGAACTCGCCCATCAGATCGATCAGGCCTCCCCGGCCCTGATCGTGGCCCTCCTGCTGGAGGGGGCCCACCGCTTCCTGGGCGACCTGCGCGGCGCCATCGGAAAGGG
>CAYSXG010000340.1:0-4216 GCA_964434895.1 uncultured Solibacteraceae bacterium
CCAGGAGGCGGTCCCGCCAGTCCGGGTCGTTCTGGGGGCGGGTGAGATGGTGGACGTGGACGAGCTCATGGGTGACCACCAGGTCCACCCAGTTCCGGTGGTGACCGACGGCCCCCTCCGGCTCGGGCGGGGTCTTCCACAGCTCCACCCAGGGATGGTCCAGGAAGGCCCAGGCGCTGCCGTTGGCCTCCAGGATCGGGTCCCGGATGAAGACCTGCACGGGCTTCGGGGAGGCGTAGCCCACCCAGTCCACCACCTGGGCGTGGATGCCCTCGATCTTGGAGGCCACCTCCCGGGCGAAGGGCTCGAAGTCCCCCCGAGCGGGGAAGTGGATGCGGTAGTGGGGGGTGCGGAAGGTCTTCCAGGGGGCGTCCGGGGCCTGGATCCTGGGCGCTCCGGCGAGGAGGGGGGCGAGGGTCAGGAGGCCGGCGGGGGCAAGCTTATGCATGACCCCAGTGTGCCGGAGGCGGGGCCTCGGCTGCTTTGGGACGCGGATCACAAAGATGAGACGTCATCTCAAAAAGTCTTGACGAGGGGGGACAATTAAAAGAGACTGAGTCTCAATTGAGGAATATGCTGCGCATCCGATCCCATGCCCTCCTGACCTTGGCCCTCCTGGGGGCCGCCTCGGCCGGGTCCGGGGAGGTCGCTCCGGTGAGGTCCCCGAGCGGGGTGCTGGAGCGCCGGGTCCTGGCCATGGGGACCACGTTCTCCCTTCGGTTGGAGGGGCCGGAGCATCTGCTGGAAGGGGCCTCGGAGGGGGCCCTGGCGGAAGTGGTCCGCATCGAGGGGGCCCTTTCCACGTGGCGGGAGGATTCGGCCTTCGCGGCCCTGAACGCCGCCGGAGGGCGGGAGGTGAGGCTGGACCGGGAATGGCTCGACCTGCTGGCGGCGGCCCTGAGGCAGACCGAGCGCACCGACGGCTGCTTCGATCCGGTCCTGATGTCCCTGTTGAGGGCCTGGAAGGTCCGGGAAGGGACGCGCTTCCCCGGGGCTGCGGCCCTGCGACGGGCCCGGGCCGCGGCGGGGGTCCGGCTGCTGAGTCTCGACGCCGCGGCGGGAACGGCCCGCCTGCTCCACCCGGAGGCGGGGGTGGAGGAGGGGGCCTTCGGCAAGGGCTATGCCTTGGACTGCGCCCTTTTCAAACTCCGGGAGGCGGGCGTCCCGTCCGGCCTCCTCGATTTCGGGGGCCAGCTGCTGGCCTTCGGTCCCGCGAGTCCCGTCTCCCTCGCGGACCCGAAGGACCGGGCCCGCCCCCGGCTTTCCTTGATGCTGAAGGAGGCCTCCCTCTCCACCAGCGGCGCTTCGGAGCGGGGCCTTCACATCCTCGACCCCCGGACGGGAAGGCCCCGCACGGCCTGGGGATCCGCCTCCGCCCTCGCCCCCACCGGGTTCGAGGCGGACTGCCTCAGCACCGCCCTCTTCGTGATGGGCCCCGTCGCGGGCCTGCGCTGGGCCTCCGCCCACGGCGTGGCCGCCTGCTTCCTTCTCAACGATGGCCGGATCCGCATGAGCCCGGCCTTCAAGGCCCTGGCCCCAACGATCCTCTAGGAGTCTCCATGAAGCCCTTCCTCGCCCCCCTGGCCCTGGCCCTGCTCGCGGGCGCCCCCCTCCGGGCCCAGGCCCCCGCGGACACCGAAAAGCGAATCCAGGACCTGGAGCGCAAGCTCGAGATCCTTTCGAAGGAGCTGGAGCAGCAGAAGACCGGGAGCACCCCGCCGGTGGCCGGCGGCGGCGGCGGCAGCTACGGGCTGGGGGCGGCGGCGAGCAAGGTGTACGAGGCTCCCGCGGGGCTCTCGGTGGGGGGCTACGGGGAATTCGTCTACCAGAACTTCTCCAAGAAGCTCCAGGACGGCACGCCCTCGCCCCAGGCGGACCGGGCGGACACCCTGCGCGGCGTCTTCTACTTCGGCTACAAGTTCAGCGACCGCATCGTCTTCAACAGCGAGGTGGAATTCGAGCACAGCGGCTTCGGGGACGAGCATCCCGAAGGGGAGTCCATTCTCGAATTCGCCTACCTGGACTTCCTCATCAGCAAGTCCTTCAACGTGCGGGCGGGCCAGCTCCTCCTGCCCCTGGGCTTCGTGAACGAGCTGCACGAGCCCCCGGCGGTCCTGAGCGCGCTGCGGCCCATGGTGGAGCGGGAGGGGGGCATCCTGCCCACCACCTGGCACGAGAACGGCGTGGGCATCCACGGGGACCTGCCCGGAAACCTCCGCTACCGCCTCTACGCCGTGGAAGGGCTCAACGCGGCCAAGTTCGAGGCCGGCGGCCTCAGCGGCGGGAGGCAGGACGGCAACCAGGCGGTGGCGGATCGCTTCGCCCTCACGGGCCGGCTGGATTGGACCCCGATGCCGGGCAGCCTTCTGGGCTTCAGCTTCTACCGCGGCTCCAGCGCCTACGCCGACAAGGAGCAGCCCGTGACCCGGAGCATCCCCACCTCCCTCGGGGAATTCCACGCCGAGTACCGCGGCCGGGGCCTGCAACTGAGGGGCCTCATCGCCCGCACCACCCTGGAGCGGGCGGGGGTGGAGGCCCTGGGGGCGGCCGATCCGGCCTACCAGGTGGGCCTCCGGCAGTTCGGCGGCTACCTGGAGGCGGGCTACGACCTGCTGAGCCAGACGGGCTCCCGCCAGGCCCTGATCCCCTTCCTGCGCTGGGAGCGCATGAACCTCCAGCAGGACGTGGCCGCTGGCGCCACCGCGGACCCCGCCAACGATCTCAGCGTCCTCACGGGCGGGCTGAGCTACAAGCCCATCCCCCAGGTGGCGGTGAAGCTGGACTACAGCCGCATCCGCAACGGCGCCGGCACGGGCCGCAACCAGTTCAACGTGGCCCTCGGCTACGAGTTCTAGGCCTTCGGCTCGCGTCAAGGAACCCCATGATCCGCCCCCGTTCCGCCCTTCTGACCCCCCTGCTCCTGGCCTTCGGCCTCGCCTGCGTCGGCCCGGGGCCCGGCTCCGACACCAAGTTCTCCCGCCCCCTTCCCATCCCCCCCCTGGCCACGCCCGGGACGGCAACCGGGGGGGCGCTGCACTACGACCTGGTGGCCCAGGCGGGCATTACCGAACTGGTGGCCGGAAAGCCGACGGAAACCTACGGCTACAACGGGGCCATCCTGGGGCCCACCCTGCGCCTGCGCCGCGGGCAGGCGGTGGAGGTGACCCTCACGAACCGCCTGCCGGAATCCGACCACGACCACACGAACCTCCACTGGCACGGCCTCCGGGTTCCGGGGGAGGTGGACATCTTCCCGGCAGGGGGGCACGGCCTCCATCCCGGCAAGTCCGCGACCGCGACCTTCACGCCGGACCAGCCGGCGGGCACCTTTTGGTACCACCCCCACCCCCACGGCCACACGGGCATGCAGGTGAACCTGGGCCTCGCGGGCCTGGTGCTGCTGGAGGACGAGGTCTCCGAGGCCCTTCCCCTGCCCAAGGCCTACGGGGTCGACGACTTCCCGCTGGTGGTGCAGGACAAGCGCCTTCGCCCCGATGGCTCCATCGCCTACATGGAGACGATGGGGGACCGCGATTTCATGATGGGGGACCGGATCCTCGTCAACGGCCTGGAGAACCCCTACCTGGAGCTGCCCGCGGGCCTCGTGCGCCTGCGCCTCCTGAACGGCTCCAGCACCCGCCGCTACGCCTTCGCCTTCGAGGACGGCCGCACCTTCCACCAGATCGCCTCGGACGGCGGTTTCCTGGAGGCGCCGGTGGCCCTGGAGCAGCTCCTGCTGGGACCGGCGGAGCGCGCGGAGATCCTCGTGGACGTCTCCGGGGACCTGGGCCGGAGCCTCTTCCTGCAAAGCCTCCCCTTCGCGCCCGCGGAGCAGGAGGCCGGCGCGGGGCAGGGCCTGCCCTTCCCGGTGCTCCAGCTGCGCGTGAGCCGCCCCGGCGTGGCGAGGGCCCTGCCCGCCCGCCTCACGGCGGTGCCCCGCATTCCGGAATCCGAAGCGGGCCCCCCCCGCTATTTCCGCCTGGGAGACCAGGGGGCCCGGGCCACCAACGGGCCGTTTTTCCAGACCCTGGTCTACGACACCCGGACCAAGGGCCCCGCCGGGCTGGCCAGCCTGCTGCTGGGCGGCCTGCAAGGTCAGCCCGCCCATCCGTTCGACGCCCTGCAGGACGCCTTCGACGGCCTGCAGAAGTCCGCCAGCCTGATGGCCAGCCGCGCCAGCCCCGGCGCGGCGGCGATGCAGGGCGGTCCGGGCTTC
>CAYSXG010000341.1:0-4215 GCA_964434895.1 uncultured Solibacteraceae bacterium
GCACGGAACGGGATGGCACCTTCTCCGTGGATTCCAAGGCCCTCCAGACGGCCCTGGCTCAGAATCCCACCGCGGCCCAGACCTTTGCGGATGCCCTGGCCACCAGCTTCAGCTCCTTCGCCACGTCGGTGCAGGGCACCGGGGGCGGGGGCATCGGATCCATCGTGAACCTCATCAACGACCAGAACAGCACCCTGAACGTCCAGATTTCGGCCCAGCAGTCCCGGCTCGACCGCCGGAAGACCCAGCTCCAGACCGAATTCAGCCAGATGGAATCGGTGGTGGCCGCCCTGAAATCCACCCAGTCGAGCCTCACCTCCCTTGGGTGAGGGCCTCCATAAAGATTTCTGGGCCTCGGGCCGAAATATGAGATGAGGACGCCATGCTTCCCTACGCCAAACCCAACGATCAGTACTTGGCCCAGAAGGTGCTCGGGGCCTCCCCGGAGGGTCTGGTGGCGCTGCTGCTGGAGGGGGGCCAGCGCTTCCTGGCCCAGGCCGCCCAGGCCATCCAGCGCAAGGACGTCGCGGAGCGGGCCCGCCTGGTGGGGCGGGTGCTCGCGATCCTGGACGAACTGATGACGCGGCTCAACCACGAGGAGGGGGGGGAGGTCGTCACCAACCTGGTCCGCCTCTACGACTGGTGGGGTTTCGAGACGGTCCAGGCCAGCACGGCCAACGACGCCTCCCGGATCGAGCGGGTGATCCGCCAGATGGGCGACCTGCGGGAGACCTGGGAGGAGCTGGACGGTCGCCACAAGACGGCGGCCCCCGCCGGAAACCCCGTCTCCGTGGGCCTCGTGGGATGAGTTCCAAGGAGGTCCGGGATCTGCTGGACGGGCTGGAGGCCTACCTGGAGAAGGAGGGGGAGCCCCTCGACGCGGGGTGGATCCAGGCCTGGGACGAGGCCTTCCGCAGGGCCGCGGAGGGGGCTCGGCAGGAGCCGGACTGGGGGAGCCTGGTGGCCCGCTCCCAGGCCCTGGGTGCCCGGGTCCAGGGGCGCGTGGAGGCTCTGGAAGCCCGCATGGAGAGCTTGAAGGAGCAGCTGGAGCTTCACGCCCAAGGAGCGCGCGCCCTCCGGGCCTACCGTCCCGGTTGAGGGCCGCGCGAAGGGGCCTTCGTGGCTGTTTTGGGGCCCCGTCCGATAGCGGATGGGAATGAGGGGGGGCCGGGAGATCGCTTTCGCGGACGCGGCCTAGATCGTCCCGAAGATGCGGTCCCCGGCGTCCCCGAGGCCCGGGAGGATGTAGCCCTTCTCGTTGAGCTGGCGGTCCACGGCCCCCACCACCACCGTGAGGTCGGGATGCTCCCGCTCCAGGCGCTGGAGGCCTTCGGGAGCGGCCAGGACGGAAACGAGGATGAGCCGCGCGGCGCCGGCGGCCTTGAGCTGTCGGAGGGCCTCGGAGGCGCTGCCTCCGGTGGCGAGCATGGGGTCGAGCACGAAGACGGTCCGCTGGTCCAGGTGGGGGGGGAAGCTCCGGTAGTAGGGCACCGGAGCCAGGGAGTCGTGGTCCCGGTAGAGGCCGAGATGGCCCACCTTCGCCGTGGGGACCAGCTTCAAGAAGGCCTCCAGCAGGCCCAGCCCAGCCCGCAGGACGGGAACGAAGACGGGATCGAGGGGCGCGATGCGGCGGCCCTCGGCGCGCTCGAGCGGGGTCTCCACGACCACGGTCTCCGTGGCGAGGCCGCGCGTCGCTTCCACCGCGAGCAGGAGACCGAATTCATCAACGAGGGAGCGGAACAGCGACACGGGCGTCCCTCGATCCCGCAGCATCGTGAGCTTGTGATCGGCGAGCGGATGATGGAGGACGAGGGTCTGCATAAGGGCTCCACTGCTGGGTTTGCGGGGGGGCGTTCCACGGCGTGGAACGTTTCATTGTGCGCTCGATCCCGCATCGGAACGCCGTGCGGCGCGTACAAAATCTATTGACCGTACCTGAATCGATGCTTTGATGATGAGCAAGATGGTCCCTTCGAATCGAGCGTTTCATCAGTGTTCACACGTGGTATTCCAATGCCGCGAGGCCCGCCCATGCTAAAGAAAATCGCCATCTTCAAAGCCCTCGACATCGAGATCAAAAAACAGCGCGGCCCCCTCGCGGTGAAGGAGTCGCATCGGGGTCACCACTCCTTGAAGGAGGAGCTGAGCCAGCCGGGGATCACGATCCTGGCGGAGGTCGCGGGCGGGAATCCCGCCCGGGGGCAGGTGCGGGAGAACTTCCGCCCCTCCACCCACGCCAAGAGCCTCGTGGAGAACGGCGCCCGCGCCCTGGCGGTGGCCACGGACCGCTTCCTCTACTTCGGCGAGGACAAGCACCTGGTGGAGGTGCGCTCCCAGGTGAAGGTGCCGCTGCTCCGTCGCGAATTCATCTTCGAGGAGTACCAGGTCGAGGAAAGCAAGATCCTCGGTGCCGACGCCATCACCCTCATGCCCACCCTTCTCACGCAGGAACGCCTCCAGGCCCTCGCGAAGCTGGCCCAGACCAAGGGCCTCGACGTCGTCGCGGAGGTGGCCAACGAGCTCGACCTCAAGCGCGCCCTGGAGGCCAGCATCGACATCGTGTGCGTGGTCGGGAGGGACCTCGACACCTGGGAACCCTCCTGGGCAGCCGCCCTCGCCCTCCTCGCGAAGATCCCGGCGAAGAAGTGCCTCCGAATGGTGGAGGCCTCCATCGCCACCCTCTCCCAGATCAAGGAGCTGGAGGCGATGGGCGTGCACGGGGCCATCATCGGGGACGCCCTCCTGGACGAGTTCTACCCAGGAAAACGTCTCGCCCAGATCCTTTCCGGAGCGGAACCTCCGAGGAAGTCCGCGAAGGGCAAAAGCAAGGCCCAGCCTACGGAAAAAGCTAGTGAGCCAGTGGTTGCGAAGGGCGTATCCGGAAAGAAGGAAACCGAAAAACGCCCTGTAAAGCATGAAGAAAAAGCGGCGAGTGTAGCTAAAACGTCTACACTCAAATCAACCACGGTTTCGTCCCCCTCTAACCCCGCCCGCAAGGGCCATAAGGAGCCTCCAATGGCACAAACCGAAACGAACGCTGTTCCCGCCGCCGATACGACCGCCGCCCCCAAGAAGGCTGCGGCGAAGAAGGCCGCGGCGAAGAAGCCCGCCGCGAAGAAGGCCGCGCCGAAGAAGGCCGCCGCCAAGAAGCCCGCCGCGAAGAAGGCCGCCGCCAAGAAGCCCGCCGCGAAGAAGGCCGCGGCGAAGAAGCCCGCCGCGAAGAAGGCCGCGCCGAAGAAGGCCGCTGCCAAGAAGGCCGCGCCGAAGAAGGCCGCTGCCAAGAAGGCCGCGCCGAAGAAGGCTGCTGCTAAGAAGGCCGCGCCGAAGAAGGCTGCTGCCAAGAAGGCCGCGCCGAAGAAGGCTGCTGCCAAGAAGGCCGCGCCGAAGAAGGCCGCCGCCAAGAAGCCCGCGGCCAAGAAGGCCATGGCCAAGAAGAAGTAATCCCCCCGAATGAGGCAGGACGTTTCATGAAGTTGATCGATCGCGTCTCGGCTCTCGAAGTCTTGGACAGCCGGGGCAACCCCACGGTGCTCGCCCGGGTCGCCCTGAACGACGGCAGCGTCGGACAGGCCATGGTCCCTTCGGGGGCTTCGACCGGGAGCCGCGAAGCCCTGGAGAAGCGCGACGGCGACAAGAAGCGCTACTTGGGCAAGGGTGTCCTCGGGGCCGTGCAGGCCATCAACACCGAGATCAACGACGCCCTCCAGGGGCTGGACGCCCTGCAGCAGGCGGAGGTGGACGAGGTACTCATCGATCTGGATGGCACCGAGAACAAGTCCGAGCTCGGAGCCAACGCCATCCTGGGTGTATCCATGGCCCTCGCGGACGCGGCGGCCAAGGCAAGCTGCCTTCCCTTGTATCGATACCTGGGAGGAGCCTCTGCCCGCACCCTGCCCGTGCCCATGATGAACATCCTCAATGGGGGGGCCCACGCGGACAACAACGTCGACATCCAGGAGTTCATGGCGCTCCCCGTCGGGGCCCCGAGCTTCCAGGAGGCCCTTCGCTGGGGGGCCGAGATCTACCACGCCCTCAAGGGGGTGCTGAAGGCCCGCAAGCTCTCCACCGGTGTCGGGGACGAGGGCGGTTTCGCGCCGAACCTGGCTTCCAACGAAGAGGCCCTGGATCTGATCCAGGAAGCGATCAAAAAAGCAGGTTATCGATCTGGGAAGGACGTTTTCCTGGGTTTGGATTGCGCTGCCAGCGAGTTCCACG
>CAYSXG010000342.1:0-4212 GCA_964434895.1 uncultured Solibacteraceae bacterium
CCGTCATCCTGACTGGCTTCGCCAAGACCTATTACCTAAAGACCCTCTTCGGCACGCCCGCCCTTCCGCCCCTGCTCCACCTGCACGGGCTGGTGATGAGCACCTGGTCCATCCTCTTCGTCGTGCAGGCCCGGCTCGTGGCCGCCCATCGCGTGGACCTGCACCGCAAGCTGGGCATGTTCGGCGGACTGGTGGCCCTGGCCGTGCTCGGGACGGGCACCACGACCGCCATCGCTGCGGCGAAGCTGGGCCACACCCCTGGGCCGCCGCCTCTCATCTTCCTGGTGGTGCCCATGGGCGACATGGTGGTCTTCGCCTCCCTCGTGGGACTGGGGCTGTGGTTCCGCAGGAAGCCCGATGTCCACAAGCGGCTCATGCTCCTCTCCTGCGTCGGGATGATCACCGCCGCCGTGGGCCGCATCCCCGTGGAGGCCTTCCACAACGCCGGCATACCCGCCTTCTTCGGCTTCACGGACCTCCTGTTGATCTTCTGCCTGGTCTACGACCGACGGAAGCACGGACGCATCCATCCCGCCTTCGGGTGGGGCGTGCCCTTCATCGTCCTCTCGCAGATCGGCCGGCTGATCCTGGGAGGCACGGCGCTGTGGATGAGCTTCGCCACCTGGGCCACCCGCTGACGCTCCCGCCGGGCAAAGGCTGATCCAGCACCGCTCATCGGCCCATTTCATCCGCTCAGCGCTTTGGTCCACCGTGTGGCCTAGTCCGGGCTAGGGTGGATCATTCCCCGGAGAACTCATGACCGAGAATCCCTATACCCCACCAGAAGCCGCGCTCTTCGGCGGCGCGGCCGCACCCGCCAAGCCCAAGGCGCCGACCCTCATGGAACAGATCGAGGGCGTCTTCACCGGGCCGGTGGAGCTCTTCAAGAAGCTCCACGACGCGCCATCGTGGGTGCCCGCGCTCGTCATCACGCTCGTCCTCACCCTCGTCTTAGGTTTGGTGTGGTCCTTCCGCGTGGACGTGGAAGCCTTCTTGCGGCCCATCCTTGAACGCGATCCCAAGATCCCCGCCGACGCCATCGACCGCATCATCGACATCCAGAAAAAATTCATGCCCGTCTTCGCCGCCTTCGGACCGATCGCCGTGGCCATCGGCGTCTTCATCATGGGCTTGATCTACTGGGGCCTCGGAAACGCATTCGCCGAGGACACCAAGCCCACCTATTCCCAGGCCCTCGTGGTCAGCACGGTGCCGGGTCTGGTCATGATCCCCTGGATGCTCCTAATCATCGTGCTCTGCATCCTGAAGGGGCCCGTGGCCGTGCCCCCCGAGCGCGTCTCACCCACCTCCATCGGCTACTTCATGGCCACCGAAAGCCCCAAGCTGGCGGCCTTCTTCTTCAGCTTGGACCTCTTCGCCATCGCCTCCTGGATCCTCGTCTTCCTGGGATGCCGCCACACCCTGCGCATGAAACCTGTTGGCGCGTTCCTTTGCGCCTTCGCGGTGGCCCTCATCTCGATCGGCCTGAAGGTGCTCGGCGCCAAGTAGTTCGAGACGCGGGGGGGCATACTGGAAACCATGCCCCTCCGCGTATTGCTTTGGCTCCTGGCCGCGTGCCTCGGCCTCGCCCTGCTGCTCTGGCTGGCGCGGCGGCTGATCCGGCGCTGGATCTGGCGCGCGGCGGTGCGGGCGCGGCGGCGAGCGGGCGTGAAGCTGAACCTCGTCACCGTGACGCGCAAGCAGAAACTGAAGGCCCAGCTGCTGGAGGATGAGCGGCTGCTGGCCTTCGTGCGGGAGCACGCCAGCGCCGCCGGCGCCCGCGAAGGCGACCTCATGGCGCAGGTAGCCGAGTACCTGGACGAGATCATCCCCAGCTTCAACCTGCTCACTACCTACAGCTTCGGCAAACGCATCGCGGGCGGCCTGCTCCGCGCCTTCTACCGCATCCGCGTGGGACGCAGCGCGGAGCCGGAGCTCAATGCCCTGCCGCGCAGCGCCTCGGTGGTTTACGTGATGAACCACCGCAGCAACGCCGACTACCTGCTGGTGGCTTTCCTCCTCTCCAATCGCGTGGCCATCTCCTACGCCGTGGGCGAATGGGCCCGGGTGTGGCCGCTGGAACGGCTCTTCAAGAGCTTCGGCGCCTTCTTCGTGCGCCGGAAGCACCGTGACCCGCTCTACCACGCGGTGCTGGAACGCTACGTGCAGCAGGCCGTGGCCGGCGGCATCACCCAGGGCATCTTCCTGGAGGGCGGCCTCAGCCGGGACGGGGGCCTGCAAGCGCCCAAGCTGGGCCTGCTCGACTACATGCTGCGCTCCGGCGCCAAGGACCTCGTCTTCATCCCCGTCGGCATCAACTACGACCGGGTGATGGAGGATTCCAACCTCCTGCGCGAGACCCAGGGCCTGAAGGCCCACGGTTTCTTCGGGAGCTTCCGCCGCTCGGCCTTCTGGATCCTGGGCCTGCTGTGGCGCGGCACGCGGGGACGCTTCCACCGCTTCGGCTACGCCGTGGCCAACTTCGGAGCGCCCGTCCCCGCATCGGAGCTGCCCGCAGGGCTCGCCTCGGACGTCCTTAGCTGGGAGCAGCGCAAACCCCTGCTTGAGCAAGCTTCGACGAAGCTGCTGGCCGCCGTGGCCAAGGAGGTGCCCATCACGCCCGTCTCGGCGGTGGCCCTGGCCTGGCGGCGGATGGGGCGTTCGACGATGCCCCGGGGGGAGATGGAGCAGGCGACGCTCAGACTGATGGAGGCGGCCCAGCAAAGAGGCCTGCCCCTCTACCTGGCCCGGGGCAGCCATGAGCGCATCCTGCAGGTGGGCCTCCGGGTGTTGCTGCTGCGGGGCATCCTGCACGCCGAGGGCGAGGACCTGCGCGAGGACGAAGGCCGCGGCCATCTGCTGGACTACTACGCCAAGGGCATCGCCCACCACTTCGGGCAGGCATGAGAAGGGCGGCCGAAGCCGCCCGTTCCGGAACGAGGGTGCCTGTTCAGCCCCAGAGGGTCTTGTCGTTGCCCTTGCCGGTCTTCGGCTTGGGCTCGGGAGGCAGGGGCGACTGCTTGCGGGCGGCATCCGCGGCCTCGGCGGCGCGCAGAGCCTCCTCGTAGCTGGGGGGCGCGGGCGTGTACACCACCGCCTGGGGCTGGCGGGCGGCGCGGAGGGCCAGGCCACCGCCGCAGAGGGCGAGGACGACGAGCATGGGGAAGCCCAGCTTGATGCGGCGGGCAGGGGTGGAGGGGAACTCGGGGGGCGTCTGCAGCGGGGTCATGGCGTCTCCTGGGTAAGGGAAGGGCGTCCATCTCCGGGGTCGAGTCACCGCCTGTGAGAAGGTCGGTGCCGCCGGTGGATCAAGACGCCCATTCCAAGGAACAACTACAGACATACTTATATAACACTTCACATCATTTAATCGGCAATTATATAAAGTTACACCATCGTGATGTGCTATATATATTCATCATCGTTGTGTCATGGCGGCCCCTCCCGGGAGGGGTTTTGTGTCACCGATGGCCCTCCTTCGCGACCACTCCATGACGGGAAATCGGGTCCCTCCCGAAGGAAGGGCGGCGCCAGGCGCCGCCCTCCGGGGAACCGGCCGTTCAGGGTTTCCTGCTGCCGTCGTCGTTTAGGTACTTGTCGGGGTTCTGGCTGAGTTCCTTGCCGCAGGCTTCGCTGCAGACGAGCTGCTCCTTGCCTTTGACGAGGACCTTCTGGGCCTTCTCCTTGTCCATCTTCTTTCCGCAGACCATGCAGGTCGCGTCCTTCTTGCCCGCGTCGATCATGGATTTGGGGATTGAGGGACGCGCCGCCAATCCGGTGGCGGCGAGGCCGATGCCCAGGACCATGCCGAGGGTGATGAGGTTCTGCTTCATCGAAGGTTCCTTGAAAAAATGAAAAGGCATTGGGTCTGCACGGATTCAACAGGACATGTGTGGCGGGCCCCGGCCTGGGAGGGGCCGACGCGACGGTCGAGCCGCGCCGGTTCTACTGCGCTGCATCAGTCCGACACCGCGAACACGATCTTGTCGTTCCGGAGCCGTTCGCGATCCAGGATCTTCACCGTGGCGCTGGTACCGTCCTCGGCATAGGCCACCGTGTAGTGCTGGTCCTTCACCAGGGCCCCCGGGATCACCCTGAGCTTGGCGATCTTCGGGACGCCTGCCTCGGTGGCGCGGATCGTCACCACAGGATCAGGCCCGTCCAGGGGAAGGTCCCGGTCGAAGCGGGCCGCCACCGCCTTGGGACCGATGC
>CAYSXG010000343.1:0-4205 GCA_964434895.1 uncultured Solibacteraceae bacterium
ACCGCGTGCTGGTGGAGGCGGAGAAGCTGCTCGACTCCAAGCCCAAGGACGCCCTGGAGCTGGCCCAGGGGGTCATCGATAGCACGCCCCCCGGCACGACGCCGGATCCCGACGCCTACGCCGTGAAGCTGGGCTACCTCTACCGCGCCAACAACCTGGAAGGCTTCGGCGAGGCCCTCCAGGAGGCCAAGGACCGGGGCGTCACCCCCAAGGGGCTCATGGAGAACAAGGGCTTCCGGGCCCTCGTGGAAAAGGACGCCCAAAAGAAGAAGCTGTCCGAGGACCTGCGGGGCCGCCTGCTGGCCGCCCGCTGAGCCTCATCCGATGAAGTCGAAGAGGTTCTGGCGGTTGGCCTTGGCCAGGGTGCTCATGGCCGCCTGCTGGGCGGTCTGGGCCGCCGAGAAGTCCGTCACCGCCTTGGGGTAGTCCAGCTCGGTCACGCTGTTATCGATGCCCTGCAGGGTGAGGCTGAAGGCCTCCAGGTTGTCCTTGAGCTGGAGGACCGTGGACTGGCGGCCCCCCAGCACCGTGGTCTGGATGTTCACGGCGTCCTGGATGCCCTTGAGGTTGGTGACGGCGGTCTGGATGGCGGCGAGGTTGTTGGTGTTCAGGGCGTCCCGAAGGTCCGTCACCTGCTGGAAGATGTCCGTGGCCGAGCCCTGCCCCCCCGCGCCGAAGAAGAGCGTATTCCCCGGGATGTTCAGGGTGGTGCTGGCGCTGGGCCCCACGTCCACCTGGATGAGGTTGCCGTCCCCGGCGTAGGTGATGGGCCCGGCGCTGGGCCCGCTGAAGGGGAGGGTCTGGGTCTTCGTGCCGGCGAAGATGTACTTCCCCTGGGACTGGGTGTTCGCGAAGCTGATGAGGTTGGAGCGGATGCCGTCCACCTCGTTGGCCAGCTGCTGGCGGTTGGCGGCGCCCAGGGTGCCGTTGAGGGCCTCCTCCCCCAGCTCCTGCAGGCGGCTGAGGTTGTCGTCCATGGACTGGGTCACGGTCTGGCTGCTCTTCTGGATGTCCAGGGCGTCGTCGACCTGCTTCAGGTATTGCTTGTTGGCGTTGATGGGGGCCTGGAGATCCACCGAGAGCGAGGATCCGGCCGGGTCGTCCGCCAGGCGGACGATGCGCTTGCCCTTGCTGATCTGGTCCTGGAGGACGGCGATCTGCTCCTTGATGTGGGCCAGGCCCGCCACGGTGTCGCGCGTGAGGATGGAGACGGGGCTGCGGAGGGTCATGGCGGCTCCTTACTTGCCGAACTGGTTCACCAGCTGGTCCGTCAGCTGGTCGATGACGTTGATGAAGCGAGCCGAGGCCTGGTAGCCGCGCTGCATGGTGAGGAGGTTGGAGGCCTCCTCGTCCAGGTCCACGCCGGAGATGCGGTCCCGCTGGGCCTGGAGGGCCTGGAGCAGGTTCTCCTGGGTGGTGTTGTTGCTCTCGTAGGCCTGGGTCTGGGACCCGATGTAGCCCACCAGGGAGCTCACGTAGGTGCTGAAGGGGCCCGTATCCCCCAGGCCGTCGCCGTTGGTGTCCACGCTGGAGGTGCTGAACTGGAGGTTGGCGATGGCCTTGGCCTGGACGTTGTTCCCTACGGAATTGGCCGCGGAGGCCGCGGCGATGAGGCCGGGATTGGCCTGGACGGCGCCGTTCACCGCCCAGAGGTTGACCATGCCGAGGTAGTTGCCAGCGGCGGTGACCGTCGTCGGCAGGCCGTTGGCCCCGTTGGCGACGCTGCCCAGGAAGAAGTCCGTGCCGGTGGTGACGCCGTCCAGGGCGAAGCCGGCCCGGTGGAGGAGGTTCGCCTGGCTGGTGATCCCGGCGGCCAGCTGGTCCAGGCGCCGCTGGATCAGGGGGAGCTGGTTATCCCGGAGATCGAGGTTGGCGCCGATCTTCCCCTGCTTGAGCTTGGCCGTGACATCGATGGGCGTGCCCAGCTGCACCTGGAGCTTGAGGAAGTTGCTGTTGGTGATGTCCGGCGTGCCCGTGATCGTGAAGGCCTGGGAGCCGACGACGAGGGGGGCCGCCCCGCCTTCGAGGATCACCTGCAGCCCCTCGTGGCTGTCCTCGTAGGTCTGCACCCCCACCAGCTCCGAGAGCTGGTTCACGGCCTGCTGCCGCTGGTCCCGGGCGGCCTGGTCCGCCCCCGGCGTCAGCTCCGTGGCGATGCGCTGGTTGAGGGAGGCGATCTGCGAGGAAAGGGCGTTGACCTGCGTGAGGTAGCTCCCGATGCTCCCGTCCGCGCTGACGCGCTGGTCGCGCAGGAGGTTGTAGCGGGTCTGGAAGCCCGTGATCATCGCGTTGGCGCGGTCGATGAGGGCGGTGCGCACCGAGGCGTCCTCGGGGCGGGCGGAAAGGTCCTGGAAGCCCTGGAAGAAGTTCTGCACCAGGCTCCCCAGGCTCCCGACGGCGTCCTCGTTGAAGACCGGGGAGATGCCCTCCAGGGTGGAGAAGCGGGTCTCGGCCCCCTTCTGGCGGGAGATGGCGTCCGTGACCTGCAGCTCCAGGAAGCGGTCCCGGATGGCCTGGACCTGGGAGAGGTCCACGCCGGAGCCGAACATGAAGTTGCCCGAGACGTGGGAATCCGAGGGGGTGAGGTTGGCCCGCTGCCGGGAATAACCCGGGGAGTTCACGTTGGTGATGTTGTTCCCGATGATGTTCAGGGCGTCCTGGTGGGCCTGGAGGCCCGAAAGGCCGACGAGCAGGGAACTGGTGAGTCCGGGCATGGCATCCTCCGCTTAAACGACGTCGGGCAGGCGGCCCGCGCTGAGGGGACCGTCCACCTGCATGCCCTTGAGCGTGTAGACCGGCTCGGTCCGAAGCGCCATGAGGGTGGCCCGCAGGGGGGCCTGGAGCCCCTGGATGAGGGCCAGGACCTCCCCCAGCCGACGCCGAAGGCCCTCGGCCTCCCGGGCGTCCTGGGGCCAGCCCACCAGGTCCGGCCAGCGCACCGCCGCCAGCAGGGGCATGGGGCCCTCGCCCCGGACCAGGCGGGATTCCAGGGCGTCCACCAGGGCGGGCAGGGCGTGCAGCCTGGGGCACCTCCCGGACCCCAGGAGGCCCAATCGCCACGCCAACAGCTCCAACCCTCAGCCAGCCGAGCCTGCCTCCCCCTCTCCGCCGTCTTCCGGGGCCCAGCCCTCTTCCTCGGAATTTTCCGGCGGGCCTCCCCCCTGCCCGCCCCGCTCCCGGTCCGGGTCCAACCTCAGGCCGTCCGACCCCTCCACCAGGGGCACTTCGTGCTGGCCCTCGGCCATGCGGTCCGTGAAGGCCTGGCGCCGGGCCTGGACCTGCTGGGCCTGCACCGCGCCTTCGTGGGCGGCCCGCACGGCCTCCATGGCCGCCGTGGTCAGGACCTGTCTCTGTCCAAGGGGGGTGAGCACGCCCTCACATCAGGGGCCGGAGCGGACCGGGGTGTGTTCCCGGATCAGTCCATCGGCCACAGCCTCTCCGTCGGGGTTGTAGGAATCCGAATCCAGCTGGGCCTTCAGGGCCTCCACCTTCTCGGTGCGGATATCGGGCACCCGGGCAAGTTCCGCCTGGGCCACCGCGACCAGCTGGGCCGCGCTCGATACGCTCAGGGCGTCGGACACTCCCGCCGCGGGCACGACGGCGGAGGTCCGCGCCACGGAAGAGGGACCCGACCCGGCCCCCGGCACGTTCCCCGCCACACCGCTCTTGCTAGAAATGCGCATGCACCACCTCGACTCCTACTCTATCGGCACCTCCCCGGGTTTTCCCAAGCCCCCGGGGGTCTTGGGTTCTACCTGGGTCCTTTGCCGCTCCTCCCAGACCCGCTGGAGCTGGGCCGCCAGCCCCAGCCCACGCCCCCCCTGGATGGCCTTGGAAATGACCGCCTGGTCCAGGAGGTATTCATAGGTACTGCGGGACTGGCCGGCCTCCCCGAAAAGGCCCGAGGGGTGGACGGTGCTGCGCATGGATTGCATGAGCTGGGAAAGGACCATGCCCTCGAATTCCTGGGCGGCCTTGAGGAGGTCCGCCTTCTTTTGGGCGTTGGGGGGGACCCGGGCCTGGAGGGCCAGGTCCACGGGGCTGGGGCCGAGGGGGGCCTGCATCAAAGGATCCGCAATTCGGCGTTGAGGGCCCCGGCGTCCTTGATGGCCTGAAGGATGGCCACCAGCTCCTGGGAGGTGACGCCGATGGCGTTCAGCATCTCCGCCAGCTTGCCCACGGAGATGCCCGGCTCGATGGTGAGG
>CAYSXG010000344.1:0-4189 GCA_964434895.1 uncultured Solibacteraceae bacterium
AAACCAATGGGGATTCAGTATTTCTATTTAAAGCCCAGCGCGTAATATCCATGGGTGAAATGTGTGTGGGCGGAGATGAGTTTCCCCCTTTGATCGATTATTCCGGCGGCGGCAGCGTCATGGAATGGACGAAAACTTTGGATAACGTCTTAAAGCTTGATTTCGATACGATCATTCCTGGACACGGACCGGTAGGAACTAAGCAAGATTTAGTTGCATTCCGAAACCTGCTCGTAAAGACGCGCGACCGCGTTCACGAGATGAATCAGGCCAAAAAGAGCAAGGAAGAAATCGCGGCCATGTTGCAAAGCGAATTCCATTGGACGCAAGCGCGCTTGAAAAGTTCACTGGATGGAATCGTGGCGGAGATGCGATAGTTTCACCTCGCCGGTTCCATACTAGGTTTGCCGAATTTTCGGCAGAGCGCATTTAGTACTAGCCCCTGGGCAGGCATAATTCGGCGCGTTTGTTGAAACCAGTCACATTACAGTGCATCATAGAAAGCGTAGAGCCCCGTCCGCTCATGCCCCTGGCTGGCGAAGCGCCCAAGTAGTCGACATCGTCCGGCGTCAAAAAACCTCATTTGGAGAACAAACATGCTTAAGAAAAGCATCTCAATGGGGGTGTTTGCGCTGGCGACTGCGACACTGTCCGTGGCTGCCAACCAATCCACCTTCGAGGACTTGCAGAGCACGACCTCTGCTGTCAAAAACCACGCTGATGCAATTAATGCAATTTACCGAAACACCGGTTACGACTGGAATGCGGAACATCTGCAAGCCATTCGCGACGAAACAAACAGGGCCGGACAGGACCTGCCCCATCCCGATACCCGGAGGGTGCGGGGGGAGCTCATGGCCGAGGAGGAGATCACGCGCCGGGGGCTGGAGTCCCCCGGGGGGGACCCCCGGGAGCTCATCCGCCGCTTCCCCGGGCTCTGGCCCGAGGGCAACCGCGGCGGCTGCGTCACCGTGGACTCGCTTTCCGAAAAGGAGGGCCTCATGAGCGTATGGGGCATCTTCCCCTACCCGGAATACCTGCGGGACGTGGGGCCCTCCTGGATCCGCCAGGCCCTGCTCCTCGCCGGGGCCCGCAGGGCCCAGGTGGACTACCTGGGCCCCGGCGAATCCGACGTCCACTACCGGCACCGCTACTGGATGGCCTGGGAGCCCTGAACCCTTTCGCCCGGAGGCCCGGATGCGCAGCCCCATCGCCCGCGAAGAGGCCCGGGTCACGGCCCTGCACGGGAACCTCGCGAAGATGATGCGGATCCTCGTGGGAGCCACCCTGCCGGACCAGGAGCGGGGGGACTTCCTGCGGGGGCTGGACCCGGTCTCCCGGAAGCTCCTGGACCCGGCCTTCGACCTCCCGGAATGGGTCCCCCTGGAACAGGTGCTGGGGCCCTACCAGGCCCTGGAGGCCCACCTGGGCCTCCCCGTCCGCTCGATCTTCGGCCACCTCCTGGCGGAGTTCGAAGGCTCCGAAAGCGTCTTTGGACGGGCCATCCAGGCCCAGGATCCGATGGAGGCCGTGCGGTGCATGCCCCTGGCCTGGAGCTCCTTCGTCCGCGGGGGGACCCTTTGCCTGGAGGAGGCGCTCCCGGGCCGGGCCGTCCTGTGGACCTGGGCCTGGGACGCCTACCCGGCCATCCGTCGGGAGATGGTCGTGGGTTTCCTGCTCGAAGGCCTGGGTGCCGCGGGGGCCCGAGCCCCCCGCGTCGAAGTGCTCCAGGCCCCGGAAGGGGAATTCGGGGACCGTTTCGAAGTCCGCTGGGACTAGCCTCAGAGCACCCGGGGGCCCATGGAGGTCCGGAGCGCCCTCAAAGCCTCCACCTCCTCGGCCGGAAGGGGCCGGGCCCCTCCCAGCCTCTCGGCGCCGAGCAGGATCTGGCACACGTGCTCCAGCCGCTCCAGGCCGTTGACCGCCTCCTCCAGGTCCTCCCCCCAACAGAGGGCCCCGTGCCGGGCGAGGACCATCAGGCGGTGCCCGGGCAGGAAGGGGAGCAGGGCCTCCCCCATGGCCGCGGTCCCGGGCCGAGCGTAGGGCACGATGGGGATGCGGCCCGCCGCCAGGATCACTTCGGGCATGGCCTCGTCCGGCAGGGCCTCCAGTTCGGGGCGGGCGAGGCTCCAGGCGATGGCCGTGGGCGGATGCGCGTGAGCCACGACCCGGGCCTCCGGGCAGGCCCGGTAGACCGCCAGGTGCATGAGGCGCTCCCCGCTGGGACGGCCCGAAACCACGGTCCCGTCCAGGGCGATCCAGGCCATGTCCTCCGCCCCGATGCGGGCCTTGGCCTTTCCCGTGGGCGTGATGGCGATGCGCCCGTCCGGGAAGCGCACCGAGACGTTGCCGTCCGCCGCGGCGAGCAGGTTGCGGGCGTGGAGGCGACGGCAGGCCTCGCAGACGGATTCGAGGATCGAGGTTTCGTTCATCACGCCTCCGCGGCCGCCGGGCGGCCCAGCCATCGCCCCAGGGCCCAGTCCCCCGCCATCAGGACGCCGAGCATGAGGGCGCCGAAGACGAGGCGGTAGTTCCACGTTCCCCCGAAGCGCCGCTGCAGGATCCCGAGCCGCTGGTGGGCCAGGTTGACGTTGAGCCGGGCCGGGGTGAGGTAGTGGCTGAGGGGCACCAGGGCGCAGAACATGGCGAAGGCCAGGAAGGGGGCGCTGCGCGGCAGGCCCGTGCGCCGAAGGTACAGGAAGGCCGCGGCCGTGGGGAGGGAGTGCATGAGCACGGAAACCCAGTGCGTGTGGCCCGTTTCGAGGACGCCGTAGACGTAGCCCGGCTCCCCCACGCAGAGGTGCCATAGGAAGGCCATGCCCACCACGTGGTGATTGCGGATCCACAACCCCGCGATGATGGCCAGGCTTGCCACGTTGCAGCCCCAGAGCAGTTCCGGCAGGGTGCCCCACTTCCACTTGAAGTAGGCGTGCAGGGCCATCCCCGCCAGCACCACCCCCGACCAGGCGCGGCTGTGGCGCAGGCGCAGCGTCTCGTCCGGATCGGGGCCCAGGGGAGTCATGGGGCCATCCTACCCGCTCCCTTAGATGGGTTCCGGCTGGGCCCCCTCCTTGAAATGCGCGGCCACGTCCCGCAGGTAGAGCTCGAGGGTGGTTCCGTAGCCGAAGGCGTAGCGGGCCGCCGCACGCAGGGGCAGGCTCACCCACCCCTCTTCGGTGATCTCCAGCAGGGTCCCGCCTCCCTCGGGCCTGAGGACGTAGGTCCAGGTTCCGCCGAAGTGCCGTGGGTCCACGATGCGGCGCACCAGCCGCTGCCCCTCCACCTGCTCGAGGCTTTCGAAGGCGATCTTCTGGCCGTTCTGGTACTCGTCCTGCCAGACCGGGTGCCCGTCGCGGTCCCCCAGGCGAAGCGTCTCCACCACGTCCTTGCGCCAAAGGGGGTCCTTCCCGTGCTTCGATACCAAGGCCCACACCTTGTCCGGGGCGGCCTTCAGGCGAAGGCGCCGGCCCACCCGGTGCTCCCGGGGGAGGAAGGCCCCCGCCAGGACCACGACGGCCACCAGGCCCAGGAAAAGCCCGGCCACCCAGAAGAAGACCTTGAAGACCCAGCGCATGGAACCTCCGAGCGTGGGAGGAGTCTAACGCAGTGCCCCTCCGGATCCGCTGGGGCGCTCCGCGGCCATCCGATAGAGCTCCGAGGCGGCGAGGCCCAGGTGCTTGGCCAGGGGCTTGACCGCCTCCCGCAGGGTCATGCCCCCCTCCCGGGCGGCGTCCAGGTAGCGCTCCGCCCATTCCGGCAGGGACTCCCCGTCGAAGGCCACCTCCGCCTCGGTCACCGTGCGTTTGGCGGCAGCCCCGGCGATCACCAGCACCATCTCGCCGCGGTCCTCCCGGCCCAGGGCCGCGCGCACCAGGGAGGGCGTGCCCCGGTACCAGCTTTCATGGAGCTTGGTCAGCTCCCGGCCCAAGGCCATCTCCCGATCCGGCAGGAGCTCCTCCAGTTCCGAAAGGGTCTCGTGGATGCGGTGGGGGGTCTCGAAGACCACCACGGTCTCCTCCTGGGCCGCCAGCATCCGGAGCATGGCCTTGCGGGGCTCGCCGCGGCTGGGGAGGTAGCCCCAGAAGCTGAAGGCGTGGCTGGGCAGGCCCGAGGCCACCACCGCCAGGGTGACCGCCGAGGCCCCGGGCAGCACCGTCACCGGGATCCCGTTCTCCCGGGCCATGCGCGC
>CAYSXG010000345.1:0-2559 GCA_964434895.1 uncultured Solibacteraceae bacterium
TTGCCGGTGCTTCAAGCGCTGGAGGGCTTTCTGGATCGATGGGCCTGCCCCGTAATCAACCTGCCCGGCCTTATCCCGCAGATGGGGCGCGAACGCCCTTATAACGTGCTGGCGCCGATCCCCGGCATCGAGATCCCGGCGACCGTCCGCATGTCTCGCGCCTCCTTGGAGCGCGTGGGACGGGGGGAGATCGCCATCGAATCGCTCCTTCCGGAGGGAAGGCCCTCCCGTGGCTGAGGGCGGTCGCGATCCCTTCCAGTCCCTGCGCCACCGGGAGTTCAGGGCCTTCATGGCGGCGATGTTGGGGGTCTTCATGGCCGCCATGATGCAGAGCACGGTCCTGGGGATCCAGGTCTACGAGACGGCCCGGGCCACCCGCGGCATCGGGGACGCGGCCTTGTCCGTGGGCTACGTCGGGCTGGCGGAGGCCCTGCCCTTCCTTTCCCTCACGCTGGTGGGGGGGTGGGCCTCGGACCGCATGGATCGGCGGACCCTCAGCCTGCTGAGCTTTGGCGGCATCCTGGCGGGGGGCCTCGCCCTCCTGGCCCTGAGCCGCTTCAAGACGTCGGAGCTCTGGCCCTTCTACGCGGTGCAGGCCCTGGCGGGGGTGGCGAGGGCCTTCTTCCGCCCGGCCTCCGTGGCCCTGGGGACGGAGCTGGTCCCCAAGGAACACTACGCCAACGCGGCCACCTGGAGGAGCACGGCCTTCCACCTGGCGACGGTGGCGGGTCCGGCCCTGGGGGCCCTGCTCTACGCCAAGGGGGGGGCCTCCCTCACCTACGGTGTGCTGGTGGTCTTCATGCTGGTGGGCCTGGTAGGCCTGTTGCGGCTGTCGCCCCGGCCCCGAAGGGCCCCCGCCGGCGCCTCGATGGTGGAGGGGTTTCTGGAGGGGTGCCTGGTCTGCTCTGCCCACCTGCTGTTGGTCTCGGCCCTGCGCCTCGGTTGCTTCGCCGGGCTCTTCGGGGGGCGGGTGGCGAGGATCCCGGCCTTCGCCATGGACGTGCTGCACGTGGGCGCCCAGGGGGTGGGCCTGCTCCGGGCGGCCCCGGCCCTGGGGGCCATCCTCATGGGGCTCGCCCTGGCCCGGCTCGGCATGGCCCGGCGGGCGGGCGGGGTTCTGCTCACCTGCGTGGCCCTCTTCGGCGTGACCTGGATCCTCTTCGCCCTCTCCAAGAGCTTCCTGCTCTCGGCCCTCCTGCTGGCGGCCGGCGGGGCCCTGGACAACATCTCGGTGGTCCTGCGGGGCACCCTGGTGCAGGTCTGCACGCCGCCGGACCGCATGGGGCGGGTGGCCGCGGTGAACAGCTTCTTCATCGGCAGCAGCAACGAACTGGGGGCCTTCGAATCGGGCCTGGCCGCGCGCTTCCTAGGGCTGGTGCCCTCGGTGGTCTTCGGCGGCTGCATGACCCTCCTCACGGTGGGACTCACCGCCTGGAGGGCGCCGCAGCTCCGGCGGCTGGACCGGGTGGGCTGACTACTCGCTGCTCTCCTGGGCGTGGGCGGGGTCGGCCTGGTTGTGGTAGCGCGGTAAGTCCAGGGCCGGCCCATAGAGGGGTTCCTGGCCGATCTCGGGGACCAGCTGCTCGTAGACCACGGTGCCGTGCTCGTCCAGCACCACCACGGCCCGGGCCAGGAGGCCCCGGAGGGGGCCGTCCTTCAGGAGGATCCCGAAGGCCTCCCCGAAGCCGGCGCTGCGGAAGGCGGAGAGCGGGATCACCTTGTCCAGGCCCTCGGCGCCGCAGAAGCGCTTCTGGGCGAAGGGGAGGTCCATGGACACGCAGAGCACGGCGGTGTTGTTCACCTCCGAGGCCCGGGCGTTGAAGGTGCGCACGCTGGTGGCGCAGGTGGCCGTATCGATGCTCGGGAAGATGTTCAGCACCACCCGCTGGCCTTCGAGGTCCACCAGGGAGAGGTCCGTGAGGTCCGTCCGGGTGAGGGTGAAGGAGGGGCAGGGGCTCCCCACCGCGGGGAGGGTGCCGGAGGTGTGGATGGGGTTCCCTTTGAGGGTGATCTGGGCCATGGTGCCTCCTGGGGGTGCGGGGTCTCATCCTAGTGCACCTCCTTGTAATTGGCGACAGACTCGTTGGGCCCGCGTTCCCAGGCTCACCTCCCCCTCCCGGCGGCCGATGAAGGGATGGACGCGTCCATGACCGACAAGCCCCCCCAGTCCACGGCTGCGGCGCCCTCCGGGGAGGGGGAGCGCTTGGTGCTGGCCTATTTCGAGCTCCTGCGCACCTGGCAGGAGCCCCTCACGGTCCAGACCGCCAGCGGGGTCGAGGCCGAGGGCCTCATCGAAGCCGTGGACCCCGCCCGCAACCGCCTCATCCTCGCCATCCGCAACGCACCCCAAGCGGGCCTGGAGCCCGACGACCAGGTCTCGCTCTACTTCGGCATGGAGGACGGCCGCTGGGTGGGCCAGTCCGTCGTCCAGCATTTCCGGGACAACCGGCGCAGCTTCATCCTGACCCTGCCCCGGCGCCTGGAGCCCCGGGACCGCCGCAAGCACGGCCGGGTCCACCCGACCTGGGGCCTCCGCACCCAGGTCCGGGTGAGCCAAAT
>CAYSXG010000345.1:2569-4189 GCA_964434895.1 uncultured Solibacteraceae bacterium
AAAACACCCCGGGTCAACCAACACCGGGGGCAGCGGGGCCCAGGTCCGGGTGGGCGAATTCGGAGGCGCGGCCTTCCACGGCCCCCTGCTGGACCTCTCCGAGGGCGGCTTCCAGATGCGGGTGGACCAGACGAACGAGGACCTGGAATCCGAGTCCCTGGGGGAGGGGCAGGAGCTGGCCATCGTGAGGGTCACGGGCCTGGACGGCGGGGAGCTGGAGACCTCGGGCCGCCTCGTCTATCTGGCCCGGGGTAAGGCGGGGCTGAGGGTGGGCATCCGCTTCCGGAACCTGCGCCCCGAGGCCCGGTCGCGCCTGGAGGCCTACCTTCGGCCGCGGGTGGTGGAACCCCCGACCACCCTGCCTCCCCTGGCCTACAAGCCCGGCGGGGAGGAGGGGGTGGCGGAGACCGAGGGGGCCCTGGCGGAGGCGAGGTCCGAGACCCTGCTGCGGCTGAAGAAAAGGGGAAGGACCCTGGTCTTCGCCATGCCCCCGGGGCCGGACCGGGAGCGGGCCCAGTCCTTCCTCCAGGAACAGGGCTTCGGCCGGGTGTTGGGGGTAGAGACCCTCGCGGAGCTGATGGAGATCCTCGAGGTGCTGCCCATCCACGCGGTGATCATCGACCAGGGGGTGACGGAGATGGGGGGCCTCGAACTGGCCTCCTTCATCCACTACGCCAAGGCGGAGGGGCCCTGCCGCATCCTTCTGGTGGAGGACCAGGCCCATCCTTCGCGGGAATCCCTGGTCCGGAGGGCCGGGGTGGATCGGGTCCTCCTCCGCCCCTACCTGGGGATGGGGCTGGTCACGGCCCTGGAGGAGGAGCTGGAGCTGCGCCCCCGGCAGGTGCCCCAGGAGGTCCTGGAAACTTCCGCCCCCTCCGCCGGGAAGAGCCGCGTCATCCGCCGCTTCCGCGGCGTGGCGCTGGTGATGCCGCCGGGGCCGGATCGGGAGGCCCTGGGGGCCTTCCTGGCCCGGGAGGGCTTCACCCGCGTCGTGCCCGCGGGGACCATCGCCGAGCTCGTGAGGACCCTGGATTCTTCTGCCCTGGCCCTGCTCTTCATCGACTGGCCGGACCCGGACGTCCAGGAACTGGAGATCGCCCACTTCCTCGAAAGCGTGCGCTTCGAGGGGAAGGTCCAGCTCCTCCTGGCCTCCTCCAAGCCCAGCCCCCGCATGGTGGGGGACGCCAAGGCCCTCGGCGTGGCCCACGTGCTGGTGAAGCCCTACGCCCTGGACGGAGCCCTGGCGGACCTTCTCACCGGCTATCTCGGGGACGGGGGCGAATGATCCGCCGACCAGTACACTAGGGGGATGCGCCCTTCCGTGACCCTCCTGATCGTGGACGACGAGCCGGGGATCCGGCGGTCCATGGGGGATTCCCTGCGGGACGAGGGCTACGCGGTCCTGAAGGCCGAGCGGGGAGAGCAGGCCCTGGAGCTGCTGCAGGGGCCCGACGGCGAGGCCATCGACCTGATGCTGCTGGACGTGTGGCTCCCGGGCCTGGACGGCCTGGAGACCCTGCAGCAGGCCAAGGGCTTCCGGCCGGAGCTGCCCGTGGTGATGATCAGCGGCCACGGCAACATCGATACGGCCCTGCGGGCCACCAAGCTCGGGGCCTACGA
>CAYSXG010000346.1:0-4160 GCA_964434895.1 uncultured Solibacteraceae bacterium
AGGGCGTGGTGGTGGACGCGGTGGACGCGGATTCGCCCGCGGGCAAGGCCGGGCCCCGGGGCATGCGCCGGAGCCGTGGCGTATAGGTGCCCCAAACACCCGAGGATATCCGCCTCGGGGACGTGATCGTCGCCCTCAACGGGAAGAAGGTGTCCACCACCGCGGACTTCTTCGACCTCGTGGAGCTGAGCCCGCCGGACCGGAACCTGGAATTGGAGATCCTGCGGGAGGGCCAGCACCTGAAGCTCGTCCTCAAGGTGAGGACCCCCGGGAAGAAGGGGAAGGACGTGACGCTCTAGCCCTGGGGCCCCTCTTCCTGGGGCTTGGCCGGGGCGGAGGGGGGCAGGTAGCTGAGGGGAATCTTCAGGGGCTCGTCCTGGCCCTCGATGCTCAGCACCAGCACCGCCCGGGCCTCCTCCTTCGCCACCCGCTCCACCGCGAGGCGATGCGTCGCCGCCGCCTCTTTCGGCAGGGAGCCGACGGCCCCAGACGCCGGACGGGTTCCTTCGGGGAAGGCACCCACGGCGAAGCCTCCTCCCTCGATCTCCGCCTTCAGGATGCGGAAGGCCTTTCCATCCCGGGATTTCAGGTTCAAGGAGAGGTGGTGGGCCGTCTCGGAATCGAAGATCACCCGCGCGGGCTCCGCCTGGATGGCGTGGCGAAGCTTCCAGGAGAGGTAGAGGGTGAAGGCGGATTCCCGGGGGGCCGTGGTCTCCACCTTGAGGGTCTCGAGCCCCGCCTGCATGCCGGCCTTCAGCAACCGGGGACGGAGGGTGATCCGAAGCTCCGAGTCCGTCCCCTCGTTGGAGACCTCCCCTTCGAGGTAGGGGGGCAGGGAGGAGACGAGCTTGATCTGGGAGGGATCGCCTCCCTCCCGCTTGAAGCGGAAGACCGCCTGGGGGCTTTCGAAGGGCGCGACCTCGCCGAGATTCTTGGTGAGGGCGTCCACGCTCATTTCGGGCCTCACCGTCATGTCGATGCGGGTGAGGAACCAGGGCTGCTCCGCGTCGTCGGGCTCCAGCTTCACCGCCCTACGCTGGTAGCCCACCCAGCCGGTGGGATCCACGACGATGGAAAAGCGGCGGGTCTCCCCCGGGGCCCAGGGCTTTTCGAAGGAGGACAGGGAGGCGGTGGTGCCCGGCGCCAGGTCCAGCACCCGGAAGGCGATGGGCCGGTCACTGGTGTTCGTGAGGTCGTAGAGCGTGGTCCGAACCTCCTTGGGCCCCACCGCCCCCAGGTGGACGACGGTGTCCGGCGTTACTTTGTAACGGAGGGGGGCCGCGGGTTTCTTGGCCTCCACCGCCGCCTTGGGCGGGGCGGGGGGAACCGGGCCCTGAAGGGCCGGGCGCAGAAGAAGAATTGGGAGCCAGGGAAGGAGCATGTTCGTGCCTACGGATAAACCACTAGGATGGCCGCTTCCCGGCCAAACGGGAACCGCGCCGCTTTCGCGGCGCGGTTCCGTTCCTCAGGCAGCTACTGGACGACGTTCACGGCCTTCCAGGCCAGGGCCACCGTGGCCTTGTCCGCGGCGGTGGCCTTCCCGGCGGCGATGAGATCGTCGCAGGCGGCCATCGTGGCGGCCCGGGCCCCGGAGTAGTTGGTGGTGGAGGTCATGTGGGCCGTGAGGGCCTGGTACCAGATCCGGGCGGCCTTGTCGTTGCCGAGGCCGGTGATGCTCGTGACGCCGTTGGCCATCGGGGAGGCGATGTTGTCGCACATGGCGTCCACCTGGCTGCCGTGGGCCAGCAGGAAGAAGAAGTGGTTGGCTACGCCGGAGCTGTAGTGCACGTCCAGTCGCCCGATGGTGGAGGTGTAGAAGTCGGGGCTCTTGCCGTCGCGGCTGGGCTTGTACTGCCAGCGCAGGGCCTCGTTGGGATAGGGGTGGGCCCAGGAGTTCTCGAACATCTTGTAGTTGGCGCTGATGGTCGTGCCGCCGACATTGATGGACCCGCTGTTCGGAACGGTGGGGCCGCCGCCGCCCAGCACCCAAAACTCCACGCAGGTGCCGAAGATGTCGGAATTGCCCTCGTTCAGGCCCCCGGACTCCTTGCGGTAGTTGAGGTTCGCCGTGGCGAAGCACACCCCGTGGCTCCCTTCGTGGCCCACGGTGTCGAGGTCCGCCTCCCCGTGGGAGCCCGTGGAGGTCCCGTCCCCATAGGTCATGCAAAAGCAGTTGTCGGACCAGAAGGCGTTGTCGTAGTTGGTGTTGTAGTGCACGCGGCTGTAGGGGGCCTTGCCGGTGTTATCGATGCCGTTGCGGCCGAAGACGTTCTTGTAGAAATCGTAGGTGGCCTGGAGGCCCCGGGCCGCATCCACGGCGGCGGTCTGCCCGTTGGCCGAGCTCGAGCTGGTCCCGTTGTACCAGGTGCCGTCCCCCCAGACGTTATCCAGGTCCGTGTAGATGCTGCCGGTGCCCGAGGTAGCCCCGTTGAGGTCATAGGTGGCAGCGCCCGGGGAGAGCCAACGACCGGAGACGTCCCTCAGTTCGTAGCCCGAGGCGGTGGTGTTGGTATCCAGGCTCACCTGGCCGTACCACTGGGAGTTGCCGGTACCCTTGGCGGCGCCGGTGTGGAGGGTGTCCCAGGATTCGAGGATCTGGCCGTCCTGGGCGTCCACGAAGAAGTCGCGATGGGAGGTCTCGTCCACGCCGTTCTCCAGCTCCGTGTGGACGTGGTAGACCAAGGTGGGCCGGTGACGGCCTTCGGGCGTCACGATCACCAGCTCCGCCGTGGGCTCGGTGGCGTAGGGCCCCTGGGGGGCCAGTTCGGCCTGGACCGCCGCCAGGGCTTCCGCGGGCTCGAGGCTGGGCTGTACGTTCAGGTGGAGCCCCCGGACCAAGGCGTCCGTGGTGGCGCGAACCTGGCCGCCCCTCATGTGAAGGATGGCCTCCCCCTCGAAAACGCGGACTCCCTTGTAGGTCTGGTGCACGCGGACGTGGTCCGAACCGAACTCGTCGCTGTGGATGTTCTTGAAGGCGAACCCGTGGTCCCGATCCAGGCCCAACTGGAAGGCCCGGGCGCTGAGGTGGGCCTTCGCGTCGCGATAGAGCGCATCCCCGCGAAGCGAGTCCACGGGGACGGCTGCCACGAGGAGGGTGGGAAGGAAGAGACCGGCGAGGATGGAGCGGGAGCGGCGCAAAGCGACCTCCAAAAAACCAAAAAAAGGAATTGGAAATGGCCGCTGACCTCGGGTACGGGGTAAGCGGCCAAAGAACGGGTGGGATGCTTCGATCCTAGGCGGTTATTTTTGAATCGTAAAGTCGATTTTTCATCGAAAAAATTAACGATTCTGAAGGTCAATGCATAAAAGAACGGCCCCGCAAAGCGAGGCCGTTAAATGTTAAGTTATTTTGATTTATTTGACGTTAACCGCAGTCCAAGCGGTGGCTACCGTGGCCGCGTCCGCGGCGGTGATGCCGTACTGGCCCACCAGCTCGTTGGCGGCGGCGATGGTGCCGGTCCGGGCCCCCGCGTAGGTGGTACTGGAGGTGAACTTGGTGGTGAGGGCGCGGTACCAGATGCGGATCGCCTTGTCGTTGCCGATTCCCTGGATGCTGGTCACCCCGTTGGCCATGGGGCTCTTCACGTTGTCGGAGAAGGCGTCCGCCTGGCTGCCGTGTGCCAGCAGGAAGAAGAAGTGGTTGGCTACGCCGGAGCTGTAGTGCACGTCCAGACGACCCACGGTCTTGGACCAGGCGTCCGCGGAGGAGCCATCCAAGCTGGGCTTGTACATGAAGCGCAGCGGATGGGTGAAGCTGCCGGTGGCCAGCTGCTCGCCGATGAGGTAGTTGGCGGCGGGGACGGCCTTGGACGTGGAGGGAGAGGCCGTCGTGCTGCCCGTCCAGTACACGTTGATGGTGGAGGTGACGCTGGAGCAGTCCGGCACGGAGGTGGTTCCCCCGCCATGGGCCATGAACTCCACCATGGTGCCGTTGATGTCGGAGTTGGCCTCGTTCAGGCCGCCGCTCTCCCCGCGATAGGAGAGGTTGGCGGTGCGGGCGCAGACGCCGTGGCTCATCTCGTGGCCGGCCACGTCGATGGACTCCAGGGACTTGAAGGAGGACCCGTCGCCGTAGGTCATGCAGAAGCAGCAAACGGACCAAAAGGCCTTGTCGTAGGCCCTGCTTTAGTGGAATCGGCGGGAGGTTGGGGTGCCGTTCC
>CAYSXG010000347.1:0-4142 GCA_964434895.1 uncultured Solibacteraceae bacterium
TTTTTCGCCTGGAACCCACCGGCAGGGTCGGGCGGGTACTGGTAGTTGTTCTCCCCCAGGTTGGGATCCACCACCCGAGTGAGGCGGAACAGGGGGTCCTTGTATTCGAAGAAGGTTCCGACGATGGCGGGGTTGCCCCAGACGGATTCAAAGGTCTTCCGGCCCCCGTCGTCGTAGACGTAGGTCTTGGATTCCCCCGAGGGCTTGGTGGTGGAGACGAGCTCGCCGAAGGCGTTGTATTCCTCCTTGGTCGTCGTGGTGCCGTGGGTCACCTTCATGGACCTGAAGGTGGGGTAGGAAAGGGTGGTGCTCGTTTCCGGGGAGGGAGGGATGATGCCGGTGAGGCGCCCCAGATCGTCCCAGGTGTACTTGGTCTGGAAATCATTGGCGTCCGTCTGGCTCGTGGGAGTGCCCCAAAGGGCCTCGTTCTCCTGGCTCACGGGGAAGCCGCCCTTGGGCGTGATCTTGTTCATGCGGAGGTTGGCGTCGTAGCCGTACTCCTGGATGCCCACCTCGCCCGCCCCCAACAGCAGGCCGCTGGAGCCCTTCAGGACCAAGGAGGAAGGCAGGCCCGCGGGGCCGCCGTAGGTGTACTCCACCTTGGTCCAGAGGGTGCCGTCCCCCACCTGGCGCCAGTCCGCGATCCCCGTGGAAGTGCTCACCTTCTGGGTCTGGAGGGGCAGGCGCCTCGTCCCCTTTTCGAAGTCCTCCTGCTGGGACCAGAGGCCCGGGAAGTAGTGGGAATCCAAAGGCAGGTAGGTGGTGGCCGTTCGGCGGTCCAGGACGTAGCCGCCGAAGGTGGAAGGGAGGGGATCGACGGCCGCGGAAACCGTTCCCAGGGCGGTCTTGGCGAGGCTGAAGGTGCTGTAGGGATTGTCCGTGGTGAAGGTGCTGGCCACGGAATCGGACCAGGACTGGCTGGCGGCGTCCCAGTTCCCGGTCTGGTGCTGCTGGGCCACCTGGGTCTCGCGGTTCCAATTCACCTGCTGCGTGGGGATGGGCGTACCGCCCAAATACACGGCACCGGTGGGATTACCCACTTGGTTCAGCACCCACCGCGTGGAATAGTTCACCAGCTCCGCCGAGGTGGCGTTGCCGGTCAGTTCCGTACGCCAGTCCTGGTCGGGGCCATAGGTCGCCGTTTCATACAGCGCGTTCTTGGAAAACAGGTAGGCCTGCATCCGGGTGGCGAGGGAGTCCGTGGGCCGCGCGTTCGAATCCTGGGGCGGGGGCACGAATTTCCGCACCGTAACTTGGCCGTCCGGGTGGGTCTCCGCCTCCCAATAGGCCAGGTCGTCCCAGTGGGCGGGGCTCATCCCCGCATGGTAAGCCGGAAATTTTCGTTCGTATTGGGTGACCCTGGACGTATGCAGAACAGTATCGGTCTGGGTCATGGTGGTAACCCCCCAGGCCAGGGGCGGAAAGGCATGGCCGCCTATTACAGGATTATTGCTATCGCTCTTGAAGAAGTCCGAGAAGAAGAAGAAGGGTGTGTATTCAAAGCCGAACTTTTCCCCATTGGGGAAGGAGATCGTGTCGAAGGCATTCGCCTTGATGTCGTACACTCCGGAGAGCCGCGGGTAGGGGCCAGCGTAGTCCAGCTGCTTGTAGGCCACGTCGACCTGGAATTCCGTGCTCGCCTGACGGATCTGGGTGAATTCCAGGAGTCGCCGCTTCTCCCACAAATGGTGGCTGAGATAACCCCAGGGGTTCTCGCCCCCGCTGATGATGCAGTCCTCGCCCCAGATCCCTCCGGTGGCGTCCCGGGCCGTGAGGGTGAAGTCCCCCACGGAGCTTCCGCCGTAGGTCACCTTCATCTGGATGTTGCCCAGGTTCGTGCTCATGATGCCGGGGCCGCCGACAGGGAAGGAACTGGGCTTGAAGCGACCGTCGTTGCTGACGTAGGCCAGGCTGACCTTCTGGCCGCTGGTGGCGCCGTTGATCTTCAGCTCCGCCGTGAAACCGATGCCGTCAGGATCGTGGGTGAACACGATGGCATCGTTGAAGCGGTTCCGTTGGGCGGACACCGCGTAGCCCACGGTCGTGACCCTGGAACGCAGGTCCGTCCGCTGGGGAAGGGTCGAAACATCCATCGGTTCGCCGGACCAAGGCGCCTGGCGGGTCCCCGCGAAGGTGAATTCCGTGGCCAGGGGTCCCTTGACGATCAGGATGCGCGCGGGGGCCTGGTACTGCACTTCGGTGGCCCCGGGGCCCATGCGATCCGTGTAGGTGGCATTCTTTCCGGAGGCATCCTTGAGGGTGAAGATCAGGTAGCCCTGGGAGCCGGGGATGGCCCCCCAATCGGACACGTCCGTGGCAGCGTAGCCGAAGTCCTTGAGGAGGTCGGCGTACTGGCTGGCCCGAGCCACGTTTTCGGGGGAGCCCGGATTGTTGATGGAGAGGGGCAGCTGGGCCGCCACGGATTCGCCGCTGGGCAGCACGGCGCCGAGGGTCTCCAGGCCCCCCTGCAGGTTCAAGTAGCCCGGGTCGATGCTGCGCAGGCTCGATTCGTCGGCATTGAAGTTGTACCAGTCCACCTGGCTGTTGAGGTCGATCACCTCGGGATACATCACGATGGTTCCGCCGCCGTGGGGATCCCCGAAGGCGAAGCTGCTCGGGCGCCAAAAGGACGGAGACAGCCGCATCGTGTCCCCTACCCATTGATCGGAAAGCATGACGACGGGCGAGGGGGTCGACGTGGCCCCCGGCGCCCAGTTGTACACGTGGCGCGGGTTGTTCTTGGGGCTCATGTGCATGCGCACGGTGGGCGTGTAGTTCAGGCCCCGGGCGCCGATGCCGGGGCCCAGGGGCACCGTGAGCCCCACGAAGCCCGTGCCGGGCTCCACGGAAACGAAATCGTTCTTGAAGTGCTTCCGCGAAGCCTTCCCCACGGTCAGCGGCTCAAAGGCGGATTCGTAGGATTGGGCGTGAAGGCCGGGTGCGACCAGGCCCAGCACGGCCAGACAGACGGCCCAGCCCCAGCGGAAAGGGCCGCGTCGGCTCCATGAAACTCGGGCCTGGGCTCGGGTGGAGTCTTGTCGGCCCGAAAAAGAGGTCCTCAGACCCTGGTCCAAACGCATATCTAACTCCCAAAATTTGAAAACTAGTTATCCATTTATTGACTATTTGTACCCCTTGGTGGATCTACTCCGTGAATCGAGGTGGGTCCACTGGATCCGGATTGAGGTTCTGGAGAATCGAAGCTCTACAGTCTTTCCCAGCCTGGCACCGCCGAAGAAGCGGCCGATGCGTTTGATCGAAATTCATCCAAGTTATGGAGGCGTAAAATGGACTCATTTTTACAATTAAATATTACTAACGGTTTCTAACCATACTTGCATCACCATTGGAAATGACCTGGCCAACAGTCCCAGCACTCCGATGGCCATGGCATTTATGACCTAACTCTAGGTCAACCCGATGCACAGTGCCCCCTCGGGGCGTGAGATCGGGAATCACTTCCTGCGCGGCCCCGCCCAGCGCCAGCAGGGCGCTGCAGACGAGCACGGCGAGAATTTCGATTCGATCCATGAGGGCCTCCCGCGGAACGATCCGCACGTCGAAGTCTCCGGTCCCGGCCCCCTCATGGGAGGATCCGGTTTCGACCTTCCTCAGGGGGTCCGGTTCGGGACCCTCCGTCTTCGACCCTCGCGAAGACCGGGCTCGTGGGGTCCCCTTCCAGGCTCAGGGGGGGGAGCCTAGCCGAATGGGAATCCTGGCAGGATGGGGGAAGGAGGCCTCCTCCCATGTGGTCCATCGATCTCGAATCCCGGATCCTCGAACTGGCGGAGGCCCGGGGGCTTTTGGATGCGGGCGCCTCCGAGGCCCTGGGGGACCGGGACTGGCTTTCGCCGGAGGCCCTCGAGGAGGCCTCCGCCTGGGGGCCCCGCCTGGACCACCTCCTCTCCCGCGGCAGCCTGGCGGAGGAGCAGGTCCAGTCCCTGGCTTGGGAGGCCCTCCATGCGCCTTCCCCCGAACCTGCCGTCCCGACACCGGCCTCCGTGGAGGCCCCCGCCCTCGCTTCGCGCTTCCAGGACCTGGCCCTCCTGGGCGAGGGCGCCAACGCCCGGGTCTACCCGCCCTTCCACCCCCCCCCCCAGCCCCCCGTGGCCCCCAACCCCCCCCACACCCAACCCCGCCCC
>CAYSXG010000348.1:0-4124 GCA_964434895.1 uncultured Solibacteraceae bacterium
GAAGAACTCCAGGGGCGTCGCGCTGCGCATGTGCACCGCACCGCGGCCGGGGAACTGGTGGTAGGGGCGGGCCCGGTCAGGGGGCTGCTCCGCATCGAAAAGGGGCAGAAGACGTTCCCCACGGCCAAGGACGGCCTTCCGGACTCCCAGGTCTACTCCCTGGCCTCCACCCGGGACCCCGAGGGGGGGGAGAGCATCTGGGTGGGCACCCGGGGCCGCGGCATCGGGCGCATGAAGGGAGGGAAGTGGCGGACCTACGGGGAGGGGCAGGGGCTCATCAACCTGAGCGTGTTCTGCTTCCGGGAGGCCCGCAGCCGGGACGGCCGCCGCTGGCTCTGGGCGGGCACCTTCGGCGGGGGGGTGGTGCGCCTGAACCTGGACGATCCCAAGGCGGACCGCTGGGAGGCCTTCACGGGGCAGAACCTCCCGGGGCTGCCCAGCAACGTGGTGGTGAGGATCGAGGCCAGCCCCGACGGGCGCCTCTACCTGGCCACCCAGAGGGGGGTGGCCCGCCTCAGCTTCCAGGACCCCACGGATCCGGCCCGCCCCTCGGGGGTGGAGAGCTTCACGGGGGGGGACGGCCTGGCCCCGGTCTCGTGCCACTACGGGGCCTCCCCCCTGGACCCCGCCGGGCGGGTGGGGGGGGCCACGAACCGGGGGGCCGCGGCCCTGGACCCCAAGCTGGAGATGCCCCCGCCCCCCATCCCCGACCTGGTGCTGGATCACGTGATGGTGGGGGGCCAGGCGGGCTCCCTGGATCCCAGGGGCACGGTGCTGCCCTACCACCGCAACCAGCTCAGCTTCGAGGTGAGCCTGCCCAGCTTCCACCGGGAGGAGGACGTGCTGTACCGGACCCAGCTGGTCGGGGTGGAGCCCGCCCCCACCTCCTGGTCCGTCAACAACCGGCGGGAGCTGGTGGCGCTGCCGGTGGGCTCCTACCTGCTGCACCTGGAGGCCATGGACCACCTGGGCCGGCGGGCCCGTCCCCTGGACTTCCCCATCCGGGTGAAGCCGGCCCCCTGGGCCAGCCCCTGGGCCTACGGGGTCTACCTGCTCCTGGTGGCCGGCGGGATGGCGGGGATCTACCGCATGAGGACGCGCATCCTGAGGACCCGGAACCTGGAGCTGGAGGCCCGGGTCGCCCAGGCCACCGGGGAGCTGAAGGAGAAGAACCAGACCCTCGAGCGGCTGAACGAGGAGAAGAACCAGTTCATGGGCATCGCGGCCCACGACCTGAAGAACCCCCTGAACGCCGTGGTGCTCGCGGCCCAGCAGATCGCCGAGGGGGACATGGACCTGGAGGAGCTCAACCACTTCGCGGGGATGATCGAGCGGGCCGCGCGCCAGATGGGGGACCTCATCAAGAACATGCTCGACGTCAACCGCATGGACACCGGGGCCCTGCTCCTGAACATCCAGAAGGTGAACCTCTCGGCCCTCGCGGGGGAGGTGCAGCGGGACTTCGAGTCCCGGGCGGGGGCCAAGCAGATCTCCCTGGGGCTGGAGGCCCCGGAGGACGTCATGGTCCGGGCGGACCCCCTCCACATCCGGGACGTCCTCGAGAACTTCGTGTCCAACGCCATCAAGTTCACCGCCCCCGGCCCCCCGGAATCCCGGGTGACCATCCGCATCCGCCGGGAGGGGAGCCGCGTCCTCATGGAAGTGCAGGACCAGGGCCCGGGCCTCTCCGACGAGGACAAGGCCAAGGCCTTCGGGCGCTTCACGCGGCTCAGCGCCCGGCCCACCGCCGGGGAGGGCTCTTCGGGCCTGGGCCTCTCCATCGTCAAGCGGCTGGTGGAGGCCATGGACGGGGACGTGGGCGTGGACAGCGTGGTGGGCCGCGGCGCCACCTTCTGGGTGCTCCTCCCGGACGGGGACGAGGCGTAGGGCCGGGGCTGAAATCGCAATCCATGGGGATCGATGATCAGGTATTGGCCGAACACCCCATTTACGGGCATAAGAACGAGAACGCGAATGGGCCCGAAGGGCCCTCCGGGCCTGCGAAGAACGCGGAGAGGTTCGTGCGGTCGGACGGTTCTCCCCTTCGGGGCCGGGGGGTCGGCGGTCTTTTGAGCCGCCCCAACCCCGGCCCCGAAGGCGCGCCCGCGAATGGGGATTTATACCAAATTGACATCAAACATGGAGTAATGACACCCTGGGTACCCAGGGTGTCTCTCTATGCGAAAACCATCTGCGGTAACCCCCTGGTTCACGACCGACCAGCTCATGGCATGGGTGAAGGAAGCGCCCGACAAGGCGGCCTATCAACGCCGGTTGGCCATCTGGCTCACCCACACACAGAGGCTCCCAGCTCATCACGTGGCCGATCTCCTCACGGTCTCCGTCCAGGCGGTTTGGAAATGGCTGGGGGAGTACAACACCCTTGGTCCTGCTGGATTGGATCGGAAGGGCCGCGGCGGGAGGCGTTGGAGCCTCATGTCCTTGGAGGAGGAGCGGGCCTTCCTGGCCCGCCACTTGGCCCAGGCTCAGTCCGGTGACGTGCTCACCGCCAAGCAACTCCACCCCGAACTCTGTCGGGTCCTGGGTCAGGAGGTTTCGATGGACTACGTGTACAAGCTTCTGCACCGCCACGACTGGCGGAAACTGGCCCCACGCCCTCACCATGCCAAGCAAGACCCAGCCGCCGCGGCGGCCTTCAAAAAAAACTCCCGGAAACCCTCAAAGCCATAGCCCATCGGCTTCCCGATGGCACTCCCTTGCGCCTTTTGTTCCAGGACGAAGGCCGCTTTGGACGGATCAGCGATGGTCGGAGCTGTTGGGCGCCCCTCCCACTGCGCCCGGATATCGGCAGCCAGATCGTTCGCGAGTACATCTACGCCTACGTCGCGGTCAGCCCGCAGGACGGCCAGATGACCTCCCTCCTCCTGCCTTGGGTCGATACCAAGCTCATGGGCCTGTTCCTCGCCCACACCGCAGCCCAGTTCCCTGGAGAACATTGCGTGATGTTCCTCGATGGCGCCGGCTGGCACAAAGCCCACGCCCTGGAGGTCCCAGCCAACATGACCCTGGTCCCACTGCCGCCCTACAGTCCCGAACTTAACCCGGCAGAGCACATCTGGGAGTACATCCGCGAAAACGACCTCCGAAATCAGGTATTCCAGGACTTGGACAAGGTCATGGATGCCGTGGAAATAAGCCTCCATCGCCTCCACACCCACCCGGAGATCGTTCGATCCATGACCGCCTTCCCGTGGATCGCTGAAACCGCTGCTTAATTACTCTATATTTGACAGCAAATTTGTATTAGAGGGCTTTCAGGCCTCCGCGAGGTGGGCCCGGGCCAGGGCCTCGGCCTCCGGGGAGAGGTGGGCGAAGCGCATGAGCCGGTCGTTGAACTCGAAGTTCAGCTCCCGGTTCTCCCCCAGGGCCATCCGGCTCTGCTCCTCGAGGGCCCCCGGGGCGCCCAGGAATTCCGTCTCCAGGCGGGCCCCCAGATCCCGCCAGCCGCCGGCCCGGGCCTCCCAGTAGAGCCGGATGACCGTGCGCCAGGCCACCTTGGGGCCGACGCCTCCCCGGTCCATGGCCTCCCGGAACAGGGGGACCGCCTGGCCCGCCAGCACGCGCAGGGCGCGGGCCTCGTCGCGGCGGCCCAGGCTCAGCACCAGTTCCCCCACGTCGTAGACCACGGTCTCCGACCCGAAGGCCAGGCCCTCCCGCTGGGCCATCCCGCCGTAGTGGATGAGGTGGTGGGCCGTGTCTTCGAGGCGCCCGGCGTCGTCGTGGAAGGCCTCCGCCAGGGTCCGGTAGTGGTAGCACAGGTTCTGGAAGCGGCGCAGGTCCCGCTCCTCGATGGCCTCGCGCATCAGGGTGTTGAAGGCCATCACGTGCAGCTCCACCGTGTGGGCCCGGCCCAGGAGGTGGGCCAGCTGGGCCGTTCCCACCAGGTGGCTGCCCAGCTCCGCCAGGAGCTCGTGCTGGCGCTTGCTGGCCGCCTCGTTCACCTTCAGCATCTGCGCCAGGAGGTAGGCCTCGGGCCAGACCCGCTCCCGGGTCAGGAAGTCCTGGCCCTCCCGGGCGAGGCCCGGCACGAAGAAGGGGCTGGAATCCCGCCAGGAACCCCCTTCCTCCCACCCGCTGGTGATGGTCTCCGAAAGGTGGGTGTG
>CAYSXG010000349.1:0-4115 GCA_964434895.1 uncultured Solibacteraceae bacterium
CCCGCCCGTGCTCAAGGTCCTGTTCGTGCTCTTGTTCTCCGTGGTCGGCATGGCCGGCTCCTATGCCGTCGCCTGGTACGGCATCCGCGTCAACACCTATGCCAATTGCCGCACCGCCTTCGCCTCCTTACGCGGCGAGCCGTTGGACCTCTGCAACATCCCCATTCGCCCCCGCCTCTCCGGGGGCCCGTTCCCGTGCCCGCCCCCCTCGTCTCGGACCTACAGACAGCGCTTACC
The DNA here is from genome assembly GCA_964434895.1 of uncultured Solibacteraceae bacterium. Classification (GTDB taxonomy): domain Bacteria; phylum Acidobacteriota; class Holophagae; order Holophagales; family Holophagaceae; genus CAYSXG01. The sequence continues at coordinate 238 of CAYSXG010000349.1, forward strand.
GTCAAGACCCCAGAGGCCTGGGTGTATGGGCGGACCTCCACGGAGACCACGAACCTGGTCGTGGCGCCTTCCAGCGGCACCGAGGGGCTCGTGAAACAAATGGAATACGTGTACGGCACCGGGACCTCGGCCCACGTGGTGACCAAGGCCTCCCAGAAGGACCGCCTCACCCCCGCGAGCGGGAGCCAGGATCTCGCCTTCGACCATCAGCCGGCGGGCTACTTCAAGGTGGAACGCCTCAAGGGGGTAACTCTGTCGGTGACCGGAAGTACGGACAGCGCAGGGGCCACCTACGACTACGATCCCACCGGGCTCTGGATGACGAAGATCAGCCAGAACGGCGTTGCCTGGAACAGCCAGGAACCCAGCCACGACGGCCTGGGACATCCCCTGAGCCAACAGGACCCCAACGGGCTTCAAACCACCTATGCTTGGGACAATCTCGGACGTCTCACCAACATTAACCCCCCCTCGCCCGAAGCTGGCACGACGCTGACCCCCACCCTGCGGAGCCTGAACTATGCGCGGGCCTCCCAGAACGCGACATACTACTACAACGGTTTCTGGGACCTGATGGCCGAGGAGCGCCCGGGCCCCATGGGCCTGAGCCACAAGCCCTACGGCTACGATGCCGGCGGTCGAAAGGCCTTCGAATCCACCTGGCGTTCCGGTTCAGCTGATCTCAAGGCCTGGACGGGCGCGGCCCCGGCGAATTCCACCCAGTGGGCCTATGACGGCCGGGGTAGGGTCACCAGCATCACGGACCCCAATGGCATCGTCACCACCAAGACCTACGCGGACACTTCGGACACTTCCACCGTGGAGTCCACCACGGGCAATTCTAAGACCACCCTCAAGACCGACGTCCTGGGCCATCTCGCATCGGTGACGGACGCGGCCGGACAGACCACCAGCTACGTCTACGGCCCCACCGGCAAATTGGTGAAGGTGACCCAGGGCAACCAGGTTCGAACCTGGACCTACGACGGGTTTGACCGTCTGACCCAGCTCGTCCAGCCCGAGTCTGGAACCACGAGCTATTCAAGTTTCACCCTCTTCGGGAAGCCGCAGACGACGGTCTACGGGTACGGAAGCCCCTCGCCCAAGACCCTCAGCACCACCTACGACGCCATCGGGCGGGTGACGGCGGTGAGTTCCGACGATCAAAGCGTCTCCCAGTCCTTCAAGTATGACGAGACGGGCCACGGCTACGCCAACGATCGCCTGACGACCTCCTCGGACAAGGCGGTCCAGCTGAGCCACGCCTATGGCGGCCTGAACGGCCGGCTGTCCGCCCTGACCACCTCCATATGGCCGAGCGGATCGGTGAACGTCGGCTCCTCCGACGACTACTCCCAGACCTTTGACTACGATGCGTTGGGGAGCCGGACCAAGGCCTCGGTGGATGGGCGGGAGTACGCCACCGCTTACTGGGATACGACCGGCCTTCCGGGGACGCTCTCGAAGGATGGAACCACGCTCATTTCGGCCGCCTACTACGACGAGGGCTGGGGCCTGAAGACCCTGAATTTCAGCCCCCTCGGCCTGACCTCCACCTTCACCTACGACAAAGATCAGGCGCGGCTCGCCAGCCTCGGCCATACCCGGGGCACCACGACTCTCAAGGCCTGGACCTACACCTACCCCACCTCTGGGGACCAGACGGGGATGCTGACCGGCGACGGGGAGGATTCCTATGGGTACGACCTGCTGGGGCGCCTGACCTCCGCGACGGTCCTTCGCTTGGACGGCACGACCTCCCTGACCCAAACCTTCAAGTACGACGCCCACGGGAACCAGATCGAGAGCACCACCGCCGCCATCCCCGCGGACCTTTCCAAGGTGCTGGCGAACTTTACCTTCAATGCCACGGATGCGGCCCTGGATCTGAGGAACCAGTTGCCGGGAACCCTCGCAGGCGGGACCACCACCGGCGCCTCCTACGATGCCCAGGGAAACCTGACCAGCATCTACAAGACCCCGGGTTCCGCCGCGCAGCAGCTCCAGTTCGGCTACGACGCCCTGGGAAGGGTCGTGCAGATGGACGATGCCGATCGAGGCGTGACGGAGAAGTACTACTACACGCCCGATGGCCTGAGAACCCGCATCGAGACCTACCAGGGAGGATCCCTGGTGAAGGTCCAGTACAAGCTCTACAACGATGCCCGGCAGGTGGTTTCGGAGTACGAAATCGTCCTGAAGTGACCCCGCAGCCTCGAATCCGTCGGCCTTCTTCCTCGCTGGCTTTTGCGATCGTCTGTTCCTTTTTGCGAGATCCCCTATGAACCGCATCACCCTGTGCACTTCCGAGGCCCTGCGCCTGCTGCGTCGCAGCGCCTCCTCCCGGCTTTCTGCCCTCCTGTCCGCGGTCTTGGTGGTGTGGGTTTCGGGAGGAACGGCGGGGATGGCAGCCTCCCCGGTCCCGCACGGATCGGCTCGGCTGATGGCTCTAACATTGGGCCTCCAAGGGGGGCCGCCCACCATCGGCATCCAGCCCGACGCTGTTGCCGCTTGCCCGGGAAGTACGGGTAGCTTTTCCGTCTCCGCGTCAGGGACGGGCCTCGCCTACCAGTGGCAGAAGAACGGCGTGAACATCCCCGGGGCCACCGCCTCATCCTATGTCACGCCGTCGGTGGTGCAGGCGGACCACCTCTCCGTCTTCACGGTGGTGGTGTCCAATGCCTACGGGTCCGTCACCAGCTCCGGGGCGAAGCTCTACGTGAGCAGCCCCACGGCGGTGGGCCCCATCTCCGTCTCTGGAACGGGGGCCCTCGGAACCAGCCTGACCTTCTATTCCACGGGCGTGGTGACCAGCGGCTTTACGGCCTATCAGTGGTCCCGAAACGGCGTGACCATCGTCGGCGGCACCGCCTCTTCCTATTCGACCCCGCCCCTGACGGCCGCCGATAACGGGGCCGTCTACACTCTACAGGTGCGAGGAGCCTGCGGTACGGCTACCGCGGCCACTACGGTGACCGTGCAGATGCCCCCTCAGATCACGGTGCAGCCTGTCGGCCCCAATGTCTGCACGGGGGAAACCGCCACCCTCAGTGTGGCGGCCACGGGGACGGGCCCCTTCACCTACACGTGGGAAAAGCTGGTCAATTCCACGGTGGTCAGCCGGACCACCCTTCAAGGGAGCTCCATCTTCACCACGCCCGTGCTTACGGAATCCGACAACGGTTCCTCCTACCGGGTTTTGGTCGCCAATGACTATGGGCAGACCGTGAGCAATTTGGTTCCGGTCAATGTGGCGGGCCCGACGACAACCCCGGCCATCACGGCCCAACCCCAGGCCGCCACGGCCTCGATGGGGGCCTCCGCGACCTTTTCGGTGAGTGCCGTGGGGGTCGGTCTTTCCTACCAGTGGTATCGGAACGGCACGGCGATCCCCGGGGCCACGGCCCCGACCTACACGACTCCTCCCACCGCAGCCGCGGATAACGGTGCCCGCTACAAGGCAGGGATCCTGAGCCGATGCGGCGCCCCAACGGTGAGCTCGGAAGCGGTCCTGACGGTGACCAACATCGTTTCGGCCCCCACCATTACCACCCAGCCGGCCAATGTTACGGTGAACGCGGGCCAGACGGCCACCTTCAACGTTGTTGCCACCAGCAGCAGCCTCGGTTACCAGTGGCGCAGGAACGGCAGCGCCATCGCCGGGGCCACGGGGTCCAGCTACACGACGCCTGTGAAGGTGGCGGGGGATAATGGCGCCACGTTTAGCGTGGCGGTGAGCAATGGAGCGGGGAGCGTGACCAGCGCCAGCGCCACTCTGAGCGTCGTGACCACGCCGGTCATCACGAGCCAGCCCGGGAACGCTACCGTGAACGCGGGGCAGACGGCCACCTTCAGCGTGGGCGCCACGGGCCTGAACC
>CAYSXG010000350.1:0-4114 GCA_964434895.1 uncultured Solibacteraceae bacterium
TTTGCCCCGTGGGGGTGGGGTTTCGGGGCCGGGCCGCTCCCGGCGGCTTTGAAGGTCCGCGATCACGTCGGGGGCGAAGGAATCGGGCAGGGCCATGGAGCACCTCGGGGTGGGGGGCCATTATCCACCAGGCCGGGTGCCTCGGATCAGGACTCGCCGATGCCCTTCATGCCTGCGGCCCTCCGCAGCACCTCCTCCAGCACCGCCAGGTCCAGGTCCGCGAGCTTCTTCACGCGGATGCAGCTCTTTCCCACGGAGGCCTTGCCCAGGCGCTTGCCCGCCTGCTCCGGCAGGTAGGAGTCCCCGTCCATGACGGCGACGTAGACGCTGAGGCCCGTCTTGTTGGCGGCGAGGCAGACGCGCGCGCTGTCCCCTTCCCGGCCGCTGGCGTAGCGGTAGTGGTAGGGGCCGTAGCCGATCATGGAACCCGCCATGACCCGCGCCAGCTCGGGGCAGCAGGCCTGGATGAGGGCGTCGAGGGTGCGCAGCTCCGATCGCTTGGGCTCCGGCTGCGCGTCGAGGTAGGCGTCGGGGGTCATGGGTCGCTCACGGAAAAGACCCCAAGGCTACCGCGGATCCCGGAAAAGCGAAGGCACGCGCGGAAGCCCGCGCGTGCCTTCGTTCAGGATCCCGTGCTTAGTACCGGTAGTGGTCCGTCTTGTAGGGCCCTTCCACCGGCACGCCGATGTACTTCGCCTGGTCGGGGCGCAATTCCGTGAGCTGGACGTTGAGGGTGCTGAGCTGGAGGCGCGCCACCTTCTCGTCCAGGTGCTTGGGCAGGGTGTAGACGCCCACGGGGTACTCGGCCTTCTTGGTCCACAGCTCTATCTGGGCCAGGGTCTGGTTGGCGAAGGAGGAGGACATCACGTAGCTGGGGTGGCCGGTGCCGCAGCCCAGGTTCACCAGGCGCCCCTTGGCCAAGATGATGATGCGCTTGTTATCTGGGAAAACGACGTGGTCCACCTGGGGCTTGATCTCCTCCCAGGCGTACTTCTCCAGGGAGGCGATATCGATCTCGCTATCGAAGTGGCCGATGTTGCACACGATGGCGTTGTGCTTCATGGCCTTCATGTGATCAAAGGTGATGACGTGGTAGTTGCCCGTGGCCGTGACGAAGATATCGGCCTTGCCCGCGGCCTCGTCCATGGTCACCACGCGGTAGCCTTCCATGGCGGCCTGCAGGGCGCAGATGGGATCCACTTCCGTGATCCACACCTGGGCGGAGAGGGCGCGCAGGGCCTGGGCGCTGCCCTTGCCCACGTCGCCGTAGCCGCACACCACCGCGATCTTGCCGGCCACCATGACGTCCGTGGCGCGCTTGATGGCGTCCACCAGGGATTCGCGGCAGCCGTAGAGGTTATCGAACTTCGACTTGGTGACGCTGTCGTTGACGTTGATGGCGGGGAACTTCAGCTCGCCCTTCTTGGCCATCTCGTAGAGGCGGTGGACGCCGGTGGTGGTCTCCTCGGTGACCCCCTGGATCCTGGCCAGCTGCTGCTGGTACCAGCCCGGCCTCTCGGCGTGGCGCTTGCGGATGGCGGCGAAAAGGACGGTCTCCTCCTCGCTGCCGGGGTTATTCAGCGCCGAGGGATCCTGCTCGGCCCTAGCCCCCAGGTGCAGGAGCAGGGTGGCGTCGCCGCCGTCGTCGAGGATCATGTTGGCGCCGTCCTCGAAGTCGAAGATGCGGTGGGTGTAGTCCCAGTACTCCGCGAGGCTCTCCCCCTTCACGGCGAAGACCGGGATCCCCGCGGCGGCGATGGCGGCGGCGGCGTGGTCCTGGGTGCTGAAGATGTTGCAGCTGGCCCAGCGCACCTCGGCCCCGAGGGCCTTGAGGGTCTCGATGAGCACGGCGGTCTGGATGGTCATGTGCAGGGAGCCGGCGATGCGGGCCCCGGCGAGGGGCTTGGCGGTCGCGTATTCCCGGCGGATGGCCATCAGGGCCGGCATCTCGCCTTCGGCGATGTTCAGTTCCCTGCGCCCCCACTCGGCCAGCGATAGATCGGCGACGTGGAAATCGTTCTGGGTGGCCACGGTCATGGTCCCCTCCTCAAATGGGCCGGAGTGGGGGGTGAACCGCTCACCCATCACGTCTCCGGCGGAGTTGTGAGGTGAGCGCCGTTGCGAATCCTGACCGGCAGCCGCCGGGTTCGAGCCTGGGACGGGGTCTCGCAGCGCTCCTCGAACCCCTCCATTCTAGTCCATTCCGCCGAAAAGTCAGTCCGGCAGGGGACAGTCCCGGAAGACCCGCCACTTCCCGTCCTTTTCCTTGCGGAACACCTGCATGTAGCGCCCCTTGGAGCTCTCCTCCTTGCCCTCCGCCACGGCGGTCATCTCGTAGTGGCCCAGGTCCAGGATGCAGTCGCCCATGGCGTGGGTCTCCTCGGAGACCACGGTGAAGGCCTTGAGCTTCGAGCCCTTGAAGAAGTCCTGCAGGAAGCCCTGGATGGCCGGCCTCCCCTTGAAGGTGGCCCCCTTGAAGAAGAGGAGCTGGGCGTCCTCGCTGTAGCGGGCCGCCACCGCCGCGGCGTCCGCCTTCAGCATGTCCCCGGCGAAGCCGTCGTTCAGGGTCTGGATGCGGGCGTGGGTGCCCTCGGCGCCGGCCTTCTTGGCCGGGGCCTGGGAGGCCGCCAGGGCGAGAGAAAGAGCTGGAACGAGCAGGGCGGAAAGGCGCATGGTTCCTCCGGGTGGGTTGGGTTGCCCACCACCCTAGTCCTCCGCCCCGGCTTTGCCAATACCGATTCAGCCCAGGAGGGCCTTCAGGCGGGGGAACATGCCCTCGATGTCGGCCAGGGAGACCGCCCCCACGGAGATGCGGAACCAACCGCTGTCCTCCTTGAGGCCGAAGGCCTGGAAGGGCACGACGGCCAGGCCCGCCTCCTGGAGCAGCAGGCGTCGGACGTCCTCGTTGGTGGCCAGCTCCCGGCCCCGGATGGTGCGGCCGAAGAAGTTGAAGCGCACGCTCAGGTAGATGGCGCCCTGGGGGGCGATGGCCTCCACCGGCAGGCCGTGGGCGGCCAGGTCCCGGAAGCCTTCGTGGAGGGCGTCCAGGCGGCGGCGCACCTCGTCCCGCAGATGGGCCTGGTAGGCGCGGATGACCTCCGGCTGGTCCAGCAGCTCGGCGGTGGCCAGCTGCTCGGCCTTGGGGGCCCAGGCCCCCACGTGGCCCAGGATGTCGCTCATGCGGTTGCGCACCGCCGGGGGCATGAGGCCCCAGCCCACCCGCAGGCCCGTGGCGCAGAAGGCCTTGCTGAGGGCGTCGATGTAGACGACGTAGGGAGCCGATTCCGGCACCAGGCCCACGGGGGTGTGGTGCTCCGTGCCCCCGAAGGTGAGGGTCCAGTAGACCTGGTCGTAGACGAGGAAGAGGATGCGCCGCCCCTCGGCCCGCCGGCGGACGTTCTCCTCCACCACCGCCTCGGTGATGGCCCGCAGCTCCTCCTTCCCGATGGCGGTGCCGGTGGGGTTGAGGGGGCTGTTCAGCACCAGCATCCGGGCCTCGCCCACGTGGGGCCGGAGCTGCTCGAGGGTGGGGAAGAAGTTGGCCTCGGGCCGGACCACGAGCTCCACCGCCCGGGCCCCGCAGAGGTAGGCGTAGTGGTTGTTGTTCCAGCTGGGGAGGGTGTAGACCACCTTCTCCCCCGGATCCACGAGGGTCTTGTAGGCCCCGTAGAGCAGGGGCCGGGCCCCCCCGGTCACCAGCACCGATTCCACCGGGTAGTCCAGGCCCAGCTCCCGCCGGTAGAAGCGGGCGACGGATTCCCGCAGCTTGAGCACCCCGTCGCTGGGGGGATAGTTGGTGTGGCCCTCCGCCAGGGCCTTCCGGGTCCCCTCCAGCAGCTCGGCGGGAATGGGGAACTGGGCGGAGTCGAAGTCCCCCACCGTGAGGTTGCACACGGACAGGCCCTGGGCCACGAGGGCGCGCACCTCGCCGGCGATCTTCAGGATCTCCGAGCCCACGACGCCGCGGGCCAGGGCGCTGAGGTCGTCCAGGCCGACCGAATCTAGGTTGATCGAGTGAAGGTCCTGCATGGATCCCGCCTCCTTCGATCCAGGCTAACCGGGATCCGGGGCGACGCGGCGCCCCGAAAAGGGACCCTGGCGAGGGCTTGACGGG
>CAYSXG010000351.1:0-4086 GCA_964434895.1 uncultured Solibacteraceae bacterium
AGAGGTTGGGGCCGGTCAGCCGGCGGGAATCCTCGAAGGGAAGGACGGGGGGGGTCAGTCGTCCACCTCGCGGGCCAGGCGGATGCCCCGCTCGTCCCGCACCAGGCCCTCCAGGTCCTGGAGGGGGCCCTCCTCGGAGCCCAGGTCCCCGTCCACGGGGTCCGGAGGCCGGGAGGCGGCCGGGGAGGCCTTCTTGGAGGGCGGGGCCCCTTCGGGCCTGAACTTGATGACCTGTTTCCAGGAGCGGGTCAGCTCGTCGGCGAAGACCAGGAGCAGGTCCCCCTGGCGGCCCATGCGCAGGGCGGCGTCGATGGCCTCCTGCTCGTCGGGGATGATGCTGATGTCCGAATCGGGGATGTCCTTGGCCCGGAGGGCCTTGGCGAGGATGCGGGGCACCTCGTCCCCGTCCCGCCCCCGCAGTCCGTCGTCCCGCCGGCAGACGTAGTGGTCGAAGTGGCCGGCCACGGTGTGGGCCATGGCCACCAGGTCCTCGTCCCGGCGGTCCCCGGGGCCCGCCAGCACCACGATGCGCCGGCCCGTGACGTCCAGGCGGTCCGTCAGGTCCGTCATGACGCCGATGGCGTGGGCGTTGTGGCCGTAGTCGAGGATCACCTTGAAGGGGTGCTCGTCGTAGACGTTCATGCGCCCCGGGGCCTGGTAGAAAGTGGTGTCGAAGGTGCGCAGGCCCATGCGGATGGCCTCCAGCTTGAGGCCGAAGGAGAAGGCGATGGCCGCGGCGAACATGGCGTTCTGCACGTTGTGCATGGCCCGGCCTTCCAGGGTGGCCGGGATCAGGTGCGTCCACAGCAGCGGGATGTGCCTGCCCTTGTCGTAGAGAGTGATCATCTGCCCGTTGATGCCGGCCTCCAGGGCACAGGCGCGGCCCCCGGCGCGGATGTGCTCGCGCACCAGGGCGTGCTGGGGATTCAGCGTGACGTAGCAGAGGGTCTTGGCTTCGGTGTAGCCCGACATCTTGAGAACCAGGGGATCGTCGGCGTTGAGCACGGCGCAGTCGCGGCTCACCTCCGCGATGATGCGCTTGACCTCCGCCAGCTGCTCCAGGGTATGGATGCCCTTGAGGCCCAGGTGGTCCTCCTTCACGTTGAGCACGGCGCCCACGTCGACGAAGGGCACGCCCATGCCCGCCCGCAACAGCCCGCCCCGGGCCACCTCGAGCACGGCGAAGTCGATCTGGGGGTCCGCCAGCACCATGCGCGTGGCCACGGGGCCCGTCATGTCCCCCTCCACCGTGCGCTGGCCGTCGATGTAGACGCCGTCGGTGGTGGTGAGGCCCGGGGTGTAGCCGGCCATCTTGGTGATGTGGGCCAGCATGCGGGCGGTGGTGGTCTTGCCGTTGGTCCCGGTGATGGCGGCGATGGGCACGCGGGAGGGCGAACCGTGGGGGAAGAGCATGTCGAGGACCGGGCCCGCGGCGTCCCGGGGCGTGCCCTCGCTGGGGGCCACGTGCATGCGGAAGCCCGGCGCGGCGTTCACTTCGCAGATGGCCCCGCCCACGCGCTTGTAGCTCTCGGTGATGTCGGGGCTCAGGAAGTCCACGCCCCCCACATCCAGGCCGATGGCCTGGATGGCCCGCACCGCCATGTCGCGGTTGTCGGGGTGGATGATGTCGGTGACGTCCGTGGCGGTGCCGCCGGTGGAGAGGTTGGCGGTGGCCCGCAGGTGGACGATCTCGCCGGCGGGGGGCACCGTGTCCGGGGTGTAGCCCAGTCGGCCCAGCATCATCTCCGCCTGGGCGTCCAGGGCCAGGCGGGTGAGCACCTTTTCGTGGCCCACGCCGCGGCGGGGGTCCTTGTTCACCTCCTCCACCAGCTGGGCGACGGTGTGGACGCCGTCCCCCACCACGTGGCCCGGCGTGCGCCGGGTGGCGGCCACGAGCTCCCCGTTCACCACCAGCAGGCGGTGGTCGTCGCCGGAGACGAAGGTCTCCACGATGACGGAGCGGCTGTGCTCCTTGGCGGCGGCGAAGCCGGCCTTCACTTCCTCCTCGGTGGTGAGGCGGATGGAGATCCCCCGCCCGTGGTTGCCGTTGTAGGGCTTGGTGACCACGGGGTAGCCCATGCGGCGGGCGGCGCGCAGGGCGGCCTCCTCGGTCTGGGCCAGCTCCTGGCGGGGTACTGGCAGGCCCAGGGAGGACAGGATCTTGTTGGTCTCCTCCTTGTCGCTGGCCAGCTCCACGGCGATGTAGGAGGTGCGGCCGGTGATGGTGGCCTGGATGCGCTGCTGGTACTTGCCGTAGCCGAGCTGCACGAGGCTCTGCTCGTTGAGGCGCAACCAGGGGATGCCCCGGTCCTCCGCGGCCCGCACCAGGGAGGCGGTGGAAGGCCCCAGGGCCCGCCGCTGGGCGTAGCGGATGTAGTTGTCGCGGGCCTTCTCCCAGTCCCAGTCCTCGGGCACGCTCCCCTTGGGGCGCAGCTCCTCGGGCAGCAGGGAACACAGCAGGCGCAGGGCCAGCTCCCCCGCCTCGATACCCTCCTCCTTCTGGGCGTACTCGTAGACCACGGTGTAGACGCCGGGCTGGTCCGCGCTGCGGGTCTTGCCGAAGGTGACCTGCTCGCCGGCCACGTTCTGCAGCTCGATGGCCACGTGCTCCATCACGTGGCCCAGCCAGGTGCCCTCGTCCTCCCGCATGCGCCGCACGAAGCCGCCGGGCTCGCCGTAGGAGCAGCCGTGCTCCTGGAGGCCGGGGAGGGCCCAAAGCAGGGCCTCGATGAAGTGGCTCCCGAGGCGGGCGGTGGGCCATTCCTCCAGGGGGCCCAGGTCCAGCTCCAGTCGGATCACCGGGAAATGGGCGTAGAGGGAGGGGCCGACGTAGACGGAACGGTCCAGGATGCGCATGGAGCTACTCCTTGGTTCGGACGAGACTGCCGGCGGAGGCCTTGCGGGTGTGGAGGTTGTAGGTGGCGCCGGCCACCAGGATGTGGAGGGTGAGGCCCAGCATGCACACGGGCTCCCCCTCTTCCACCAGGTCCATGGACGAGAATTCCATGCCGCTGGCGTCGCAGACCGTGATGGCGCCGGAGCCCACCACCTCCAGGGTGTTGTCCGGGCCGATGAAGGCCGCCGTGTCCTCGTCCAGGCCGATGCCCACGGCGAAGGGATTGAAGGCCTGGGCCGAGAGCAGGCGCCCCAGCCGGTCCCGCTGTCGGAAGTGCTGGTCGATGATGAAGCGGTTCGTGAGGCCCAGCCCGGGGGCCAGCCTCACGTTGCCGGCGTAGGGGGAGGAGCCCTCTTCGCCGAAGGCGATCATGTGCTCGCTGAGGAAGCTGGCGCCGGCGCTGGTGCCCGCCACCGGGACCCCCCGGGCGTTCAGGACCCGGATGAGCTTGGCCACGGGAGTGCCTCCGAGGAGGGAGGTGAGGCGCAGCTGGCTGCCGCCGGTGAAGAAGATCCCCGTGGCCTCGTCCAGGCAGCCCAGCCGGTTGGCCTCGTGGCAGTCCCGGCGGGTGTCGAAGTCCATGGAGGTGGCCCGGGCGGCCCCCAGCTCTGTAAAGATCCGCTCGTAGTTGGGCCCCGTGGCCACCAGGCGGCTGGCGGTGGGGATGATGACGATGTTGGCCTGGGCGCCCCCTGCGTGGCGGAGGAAGCGTTCGAGGATCTGCGGATCGTTCTCCTTCTCCTCGGCCCCGCCGATGGGGATGATCCAGCCCCGCTCGGTGCCATCAGGAACTCGGCTGGGGCTCATGGGTGGGACTCCTCGAAGGTGCCGCGCCGCAGCGCGGCGCCCTCCCGCACGAACCATCGGCCCAACGCCATCACGTCTGAAATCCTTCCTGCCTCGTCGAGCACCGCCAGGTCCGCGTCGGCCCCGACGGCGATGCGCCCCTTCCGCTGGAGGCGCAGCAGGCGGGCGGGGTTGGAGGTGAAGGCCGGAAGAACCCGCTCGAGGGGCTCGCCTTCGGCGAGCAGGCGAAGGAGGGTGTCGGCCAGGGCCCCCGGGCGGCCCACGTCCATGCGGGCCACGCGCCCGCAGGCGTCGAAGGAGGGCAGGCAGCCTCCCCCGTCGGAGCTGAGGCTCACGCGCTCCGGGGGGGCCCCGCTGGCGAGGTAGAGCCGGAGGGCCTCCGC
>CAYSXG010000352.1:0-4078 GCA_964434895.1 uncultured Solibacteraceae bacterium
ATCAGTCCAACTTGGGCTGGGGCTTGATGGCGACCTTGAACAGCACCGCGCCCATGACCGCGAAGCAGAACACACCGAGCAGATCGTAGCCGTGGTGGCCCAGCATGCCCGTGAGCTTACCTTCCAGGCTCAGGGCCTTCAGGGTGTCCTCCATCCTCGCGGCGGCGATGGCGTAGATGACGCCCGCCAGGGCGCCGCCGGCCACCAGGCCCGTCGCGAACAGGTTGCCGCTGCCCAGTTCCTCCTCCTCGGCGCTATGGGCCTCATGCTTGCCGCCGCTCGTCTTCTTGTCCGCCATCCACCGGACGACGCCGCCCAGGAAGATGGGCAGGGTGGTGGACAGGGGCAGGTAGGCCCCAACGGCGAAGGCCAGGGCGCGCACTTCGCAGAGTTCCATGGTGATGGCGAGGAAGACGCCCACCAGCACGAACTGCCAGTCCAGGTTGTGGGCCAGGAGGCCCTTGATGAGGGTGGCCATGAGGGTGCCCTGGGGGGCGGGCAGCTTGTCCCCGCCGATGGCGTGCTGGATGCCTTGGGCCACCATTTCGGAGGTCGGGCGATCCAGGGCCTTCACTGTGAGCCCCACCACCAGGGCGGAGACCACCACCCCGATGAGGAGGCCGATCTGCTGGGCCCGCGGCGTGGAACCTACCAGGAAGCCCGTCTTCAGGTCCTGGCTCGTGTTGCCCGCGTTGGAGGCCGCGATGCACACGATGCCGCCCACGCAGAGGGCCATGGGCTGGAACAGGTCCCCCGTCCACCCCAGGCCCACGAAGATGAGGCAGGTGGCCATGAGCGCGGCGATGGTCATGCCGGATACGGGGTTCGAGCTGGTGCCGATGATGCCCACGATCCGGCTGCTGACGGTGACGAAGAAGAAGCCGAAGGCCACCATCATCATGCCCAGCAGAATCTTGGCGAAGAAGCTGTTGCCGGGGATGAAGGGCAGGAGGGCCACTATGAGGATGAGGGCCAGGCTGCCGCCGATGACCACGGTCAGAGGCAGGTCATTCTCGGTGCGGCGCTTCACGGCCCCCGCCACGCCGGCGCCGAGGCTGCCCATGGCCCCCTTGAAGGCGGAGACGATGGTGGGGATGGTCTTGATGAGGGTGATGAAGCCGCCGGCTGCCACCATGCCCGCACCGATCTGGCGCACGTAGGCGTAATAGATGGCCCGGTTAAGCTGGGCGAAGTCGTGGGTGGCGGGATTCCAGCCGTAGGCCCCGGCCACTGCCGCGTCCTTCAGGTAGCCCAGCTTGACCAGCTGAGCGGCGATGGCGTCGCCGGGCACCAGGGAAGCCAACAGGGGAATCAGCCCCAGCCAGGCCATGACGCCGCCGGCCACCAGGAGACCGCCGTTCTTGATGCCGAGGATGTAGCCCACGCCCATGTACTCCGGCGTGACGTCGGCGTTCACGGTGGCGGCAGGGAACACCTTGCTCTTCACGTCGGAGACGTAGGTGGGCGTTTCCGCGATGAACTGGAAGATCTTCTGCAGGATGGCGTACACGAAGGCGAAGCCCAGGCCCATGTAGGCGGTCTTGGCCAGTTCGCCGCCCTTCTCTCCGGCGATGAGCACCGAAGCGCAGGCGGTGCCTTCGGGGTAGGGCAGTTTGCCGTGCTCCTGGACGATGAGGGCCCGGCGCAGCGGGATCATCATGAGCACCCCCAGCATGCCGCCCATGAGCCCCAGGGTGAAGATCGTCCAGTAGCTGAAGAAGGGCGCCCCGACGCTCACTCCTTGGGGCCCCTTGGCCAGGAACAGGAAGCCCGGCAGGGTGAAGACCACGCCCGCCGCGATGCTCTCCCCCGCGGAGCCGATGGTCTGGACCAGGTTGTTCTCCAGGATGGTGGAGCCCCCCAGCTTCTTCAGGATGGAAATGGCCAGGACGGCGATGGGAATGGAGGCGGAGACGGTCAGACCAGCCTTCAGAGCCAAGTAGACCGTGGAGGCCCCGAAGATGAGGCCGAACAGGGCCCCAATGAAGACGGCCTTGGGCGTGAATTCCGCCATCCGCTCGTCATCGCCCACGTAGGGCTTGAACTGGACTTCGTCCGCCATGAATCCTCCTGCATTCCGGTTTGAGAATTTGTAAATTCTACCGGCGTTTTCGAAGTTCACAAAGCGGCAAGACCCGCCGGCGGGATAGGCTGGAGCCGATGCCGGAACCGCTGCTGATCACCTCCTCCGCCAACCCGCGCTTCAAGGCCCTGCGCGAGGCCCTGCACGAGGGCGGGGAGGGGCGTGCGCTGACCCTGCTGCTCGGGGAAAAACTCATCGCGGCCTGGATGGAGGCTCGAAGGGGCGCCGGCGCACGACTGAGGCCCCTGCGCTGGCTGCGCCGCGAGGGGGAGCCCGCCTCGGCCCTGGAAGCGCGCCTGCCCCTGGAGACTTGGATCCTCGGGGAGAAGCTGCAGGGCCAGCTTTCCGAGAGCGGGAGCCCCCCCGCCCTCATCTTGGCGGCGGAGGTGGGACCCGACCCCACCCATCCCCTGCCCCCCCGGGTCATCGCCCCCTGGGGCATCCAGGATCCGGGCAACCTCGGAGCCATCCTGCGCTCCGCGGCGGCCTTCGGCTTCCAGGAGGCCCTCCTGGGCCCCGGCTGCGCGGACCCCTTCAGCCCCAAGGCCCTGCGGGGCTCCATGGGGGCCGCCTTCCTCATGCCCCTGCGTCGGACCCGCGCCGTGCCAGAGGATGGCGGAAGCTGGTACGCCCTGGACGGGGGTCCCGGGGCCCTGGCCCTGGGAGAGGCGGATCTTTCGGGCCCCCTGCGCCTGATGGTCGGGAACGAAGGACAGGGCTGGAAGCAGGTGGAATTGCCGCCCTTCGTCCGGCGCCTCGCCATCCCCATCCGGGGGGTGGAGAGCCTCAACGCCGCCGTGGCCGCGGGCATCGCCTGCTACGAGGTGGCCCGGAGGCCCTCCCGATGATCTCCCCCAAAGTCCTGCGGCCCTTCGAGACCCTCGTCCTGGGCCTGTTCTTCGCCCTGGCCTTCCGCTTCCCCGGTGCTTTGGGCGGGTGGCTGGAGCCCGTCCTGGCCTTCCTCTTCCCCCTCCTGCTGCTGGAGGCGGTCTTCCGGGGCCGCCGCCTGGGCTGGACCTACTTGGCCCTCTTCCTCGGCCTGGTGGGCATCTTCCACTGGGTCCCCCACACGCTGGAATCCAAGGGGGGCCTCCCCTTCTGGGCCTCCCTCCTCGGCGGGGGCCTCTTCTACGCCTGGGAGGCCCTGGGCTTCCTGGGGGTGGTGTTCCTGAGCCGCGCCTCCGGGCGGCGCTCGGGCCCCCTCGGCGCGGCCCTGGGGGCCGCCCTGGGCATCCTGCTCTGGGAGTCCTTCGGCTTCCACATCTACCAGTGGAGCTGGGGATCGCCCCTGGGGGCCCTGCCCTGGACCGCCCGCTCCGCGGCCTTCCTGGGCACCTACGGCCTTTCGGCCCTGCTCTGGGGCTGCGCCGCCGGCACCGCCGCGGCCCTGGTCCAGGAGCGCCGGCGCTGGGTCGGTCCCTCGGTCCTCCTGGGCGCCCTGGTCCTGCTGCCCGCCGCCTGGTCCCTGCTGCCCCGGGAGGGCGCGCGCAGCCTGGACGTGGTGATGGTCCAGCCCAACTGGGAACCGGGGGTCCGGCAGCCCGGGATGCTGGAGGCCATGTGGCGACTCAGCGACCGGGCCCTGCGGGAGCACGGCCTGCCCTCCCCTTCGCGGCCCACCCTGCTCCTCTGGCCCGAAAGCTCGGTGCTGGGGACGAACCACCTGCTCCCGGACCCCCGCCTCCAGATCGAGGTGCGGCGCAGGGGCCTGGCCTGTCTCTTCGGCACCGAGGGAGGGGCCCCCGGGGGCCGCTACCTCACCTACAACCTGGTGCGGGGGGAGGCCCCGGGGCTGCCGAGCTTCATCCAGGCCAAGGCCGAGCCCATGCCCTTCGGGGAGCGGATGCCCGGACCCCGGGTCCTGCGGGAGGCCCTGGACCGGCGTTTGGGCTTCGTGTCCCAGGAGCCCGGAAAGCCGGGGCCCGGCCAGGCATTCCGCCTAGCCCCCCCCCAAGGGGACCCGGGGGTGCCCCCCCCAACCCCCACCCGGCGCCC
>CAYSXG010000353.1:0-4073 GCA_964434895.1 uncultured Solibacteraceae bacterium
GGCAGGGGGCGTTTGGGCCGATCGAAGAGGCCCTCGGAGCGGAGGGCCGCTTCCAGCTCCCGCAGGCGCTGCTGGAGGTCGCCCAGGCCGGCGGATTCGCAGTGGGTCACCGCCAGAGTGAGGGAGCCCCCCGCCACGTAGAGGTTCAGGGAGCCCCGCACCACCACCCGGGAGCCGTCCTTGGGGATCTGCCGGAGGAAGCGCTGCTGGCTGGCCCATACGGCGCACTGGAGGGCCGCCCCCTCCTCCTTCAAGGTGAAGTACCAGTGCTTGCCCGATCCCCGGAAATTCGAGACCTCGCCGACCAGGCACACGGAGGCGAAGGGCGCTTCGATGCGCGCCTTCACCTGCTCGAGGAAGCGCTTGACGGAAAGGGGGGCGTCCATGGGGCTCCGAAAGGAGGGGTAGGACCGCAGATTACGCAGATTTCGCAGATGATGGTTGATCGGGGATCAGGGGCATGAGGCGGTGGATCATTTGGATAGGGCTTGCGGGTGCTTGCCTGCAGGGGGGCAGGCCTGCCTGGACGGTGATGACAGCAAGGTTGCTGCACGGGCAGGATCAAGAAAAGTCCGCGACCTCTGGGTTCACTGTGGTTTGGAACGACGACGGAACGGCCTGGAAAGCGAACTTGAACTTCGTGGAGAGCCGTGATGTTTCACGAGGGCGCGCTTGGGTGCGCCGCGGGGAGGCCCCATGGGCGAAATCCGAATGGTTAGATGAGGCCTGGGCACCCTCGGTAAGCCGCTTTGTGCATATTCACGGGCTATTCATGCCCGATCTGCCGGGGGCTCTTGAAAATCACTTCATTGAAAGCGAAGCGCAGGATCTCTGGGAAGGAAATCTTCGCTGCCCCATGCTCGCGGGTGAGCTAGGTCCCTGGAAATATTGGCTGATCGAATGGGAAACCGGCGCCAACGGGCTCGGGGGCTCGATGGGAGGAACACTCCTTGTTGCCCTCCATCGCCCCTCCGGGGCCTTCCGCGTGAAGTTGGGATGGGGCATGGGCCTCATGACAGCTCCAACTACGGAAGGTTCGGAACTCAGGTTTTTATTCAACACCTCCCGGCGGGAGAAAAGGAACTGCTGGGTCCTGGAGCCATGGAACTTCGAGGCGGGCGTCGACGAAATCAAGCTATCCAAGGGGCATGACCTATACCGCTGGTTCTCCAGCGATCTGGTGGCCGACAATGCGCAGGACGCCCGTCACTGGGCCCACCAGGAGGTGGCTTGGCACATCTCGAGCGCCGATGAACACGGCGGTGTGGCCGAAGCTTTCGAGGGGCATGCGCGTTGGGACCGAGAAGCCGGCGAGATTGAACAGATACGCCCTCTCCAGCCTGGCACCCTGCCTTTTCGCTGGCGGTCGACTGTCGTGGTGCGTGCTAAGCAGGGCAGGTTGCGTTGGGTGTCGGCGCGGGAGGCACTGGACCTCGCAAGGAACGGAGGCTGGGACGTGGTGTTGGAGCGGCAGGGAAAGGGGGGAGAGGCGGTGGCCACCTGGCTCGTGGCCCATGACCGAGACCTCCCCCACAGCACGGCGCCGACGGGGTCTACCGCGCCCCCTCGACGCCGGTGAAATCCTCCCCGGGGTTGATGAACTGGTCCTGTTCGGCGCCGTGCTGGCGATCGTGGAGCTGCTTGTAGCGCCCGCCCAGGGCCAGCAGCTCCCGGTGGGTGCCGCGCTCCACGATCTCGCCGCCCTCGATGACGAGGATCTGGTCGGCGCTTTCGATGGTGCTGAGGCGATGGGCGATGACGAAGGTGGTGCGGCCGGCCCGCAGGCGCCGCAGGCCGTCGCGGATGAGGGTCTCGCTTTCGCTGTCCAGGCTGGAGGTGGCCTCGTCCAGGAGCAGGACGCGGGGATCGGCGAGGATGGCCCGGGCGATGGCCACCCGCTGGCGCTGGCCGCCGGAGAGCTTCACGCCCCGCTCGCCCACGACGGTGTCGTAGCCCTGCTCGAAGCGGTCCACGAACTCGTTCACGTGGGCCACGCGGCCCACGGCCTCGATCTCCGCGCGGGTGGCGCCGGGCTTGGCGAAGCCGATGTTCTCGGCCACGGTGCCGTCGAAGAGGAAGTTGTCCTGCATGACCACGCCCAGTTTGGCGCGGTAGTCCCGCAGGCGCAGGTCCTGCACGTCCCGGCCGTCCACCAGCACGCGGCCCGACTGGGGGCGGCCGAAGGCCATGACCAGGGAGAGGATCGTGCTCTTGCCCGAGCCGCTGGAGCCGACGAGAGCCACGGTGCTTCCGGCGGGCACGTCGAAGGAGACGCCCTTGAGCACGTCCGTCCCTGCGTCGTAGGCGAAGCGCACGTCCTGGAAGGAGACGGCGCCCTCCAGGGAGGGCAGGGGCTGGCGGCCCTCGTCCTCCTGGTCCTCCGTGGGCATGTCCAGCAGCTCGCGGATGCGGTCCAGGCCCGCGAAGGCCTCGCTCACCTGGGTGCCGATGTTGGCGATCTGCACCACCGGCGCGGCCATGAGGCCCACGAAGAAGGTGTACATGATGAGGTCGCCCAGACTCATGGCGCCGCTGAAGATGGCCCGGCCCCCGAGGATCATGATGAGCACGCCCAGGGCCCCCACGATGGCCGTACCGAAGGCCGTGATGGCGCTGGTGCCCGTGAGGGTCCCGGCGATGTTCTTGAAAAGGCGCTCGGTGCCCTCAGCGAAGATGCGGCGCTCCCGTTCCTCCGCCACGTAGACCTTGAGGACGCGCACGCCGCCCACGGATTCCGTGAGGCGCCCCGTGATTTCGGCGGTGATCTCGTTGCGCTGGCGGAAGAGGGGGCGCAGCTTGCGGAAGGCCAGGGCCATGGCTCCGCCGAAGGCCCCAAGGAAGAGGATGGTGGCCAGGGTGAGGCGCCAGTTGAGCCAGAACAGCACGGCCAAGGAGATGAGGGCCGTCAGCGCCCCGCCCACCAGCTGGATGAGCCCCGTGCCCACGAGGTTGCGGATGCCTTCCGCGTCGTTCATCACCCGCGCGATGACCACGCCGCTCTTGGTGCCGTCGAAGTAGCGGACCGGCAGGCGCAGGACGTGGTCCTGCACCCGCTGGCGCATGGTCATGATGGCCTTTTGAGCCGCCACGCTCACCACCTGGGAATTGGCGTAGCTGGTGAGGGCCTGCACCAGGGTGGCAGCCCCGGCGCCCAGGGCCAGGGGCAGCAGCAGGTGGGCGTTGCGCCGCCCGATCACCTCGTCGATGAGGTACTTGGTGCTGGCGGGGAGGACCAGTCCCGCCAAGCGGCTGACGAGCATGAGCAGGAGGCCCAACGCCAGGGATTTCCGGTGCTGGTAGAGCAGGTCCCGGGCCTCGCGCCAGGCGCGCTGCGTGTCCATCTTCGGCTTGCCTTCGGCCACGGGACCCCCGGGGAAAGGAGCAGGATGGCATGGCAGAGGCGCGAGCAGGCCCTCAGGGCGTGGGTCGCTCGCCCCGCTGGCGCCGGCGGAAGGCCCCCACTTTGGCCTTGTTCCCGCAGACGGCCATGGAGCACCAACGGCGGCGGCCGGAGCGGGAGGCATCGACAAAGAAGATGGCGCAGCCCGATCGGGCGCATTTCCGCAGGCGCAGGGCCGCGGACCCGCCCAGGAGCTCGACGCCGTCCCGGGCGATGGCCGCCAGCAGGGGCCTCACCCCCGTCCCGGTCCAGGTGAGGCCGTGGGGGCCCAGTTGGGGGGCCGGCGGGGGCTCCGCCGCCCAGCGGTTGGCCAGGCCCCCGTCCTTGGGGGCGAAGGGCCTTCTGTTTCGCGTGCGTGTCCTGCCGTTTCTCCCTGTGGGAGCTGCGACGAATTGGCCCTTCGAGCCGCAATGCACGGTGTGGTCCACGTCGCGGGACGTGCTCGGGTCTTTCTCGGTCGACGCGCCTTCGAGCGAGGCGGTCCCCACGAACCTGTGACACCACGTTACGTATCGGTTACATCGCAGCCGCCAGCCGCGGGGTCGGCTCGGGGCGCGCCGCTCTTTCGGTGAAACCGATCGCCCGGGCAGCGCGTACCCCCCCCGTGTGGCCCCTTGCGCCGGGGAGCTTGCCGTGGGGCCCGGGATTGCGGGCCAGCTCCATCGCGGGAAGG
>CAYSXG010000354.1:0-4028 GCA_964434895.1 uncultured Solibacteraceae bacterium
ACCAGCACCTGCAGCTGGCGGCCCCGGCGGCCCCCGGCCTTCAGGAACTTGTCCGGGTCTTGGAAGTTGTTGTGGTAGGTGTCGGCCTGGGCGGGCTCGCCGCCCACGGTGGGGGCGATGATGTCGTCCGCGGGCAGGCTGGGGCCGTCGTGGACGGTGATGATGCCGATGACGTCGTCGGTGCCCTTGATGATGACCGGGCGGTAGCCGCCGCGCTCGGCGATGACCGCGCTCATCTTCTGGAAGGTCTCGAATTCCGAGCGGTCCAGGGGCAGGTAGTAGAGCTGGTCTTCGGTCAGGACCACGAACTGGGCCAGGTTGATGGCGTAGGTGCCCTCGCGCAGGATCATGCGCTGGGGCCCCTTGGTGCCGCCGGAATTCAGGAAGCCCACCACGTCCTGGAAGTCCCGGGCCCTTTCGTTGGAGGCGAGGGCCTGGGTGGCGGGCAGGTCCCGGCCGTCGCGGGCGAAGACGTAGCCGATCTTGCCCTGGGGGATGGTGACGAGGGGCGTCTTGTGGACGCGGTAGATGAAGGGGGCCAGCAGGTGCCAGCCGCCGCGCAGGATGTGGGGCTGGAAGCCGGCCTCGCCGCCGAGGGCGATGAGGCCGGACTTCACCGAGCCCTTGCCGCTCCAGAGCTTCTCCACGATGCCCACGCGGTTGTTGGGGATGTAGCGGAAGGTCTTGCTGAGCAGGATGAGGAAGGCCAGGGAGCCGGCCGCCGCCCAGAAGGCGGGGCCCGGATGGCTCAGGAACCAGTCGAACATGGGGTCTCCGAAAGGGGGGAAGGGAAGTGTAGCGAGGCGGGGCGGTCCCCGGGGGCGAGGGAGGGAAGGGGACGCCGGGACCCTTCCACCATAGGCGGGCTTGGGGTTCCGCGGGGCTCCCGGGCGCCCAGCGGCCCTTTCCTGCCGCCGGTCGGGGCGGGCCCGCCGGGGAAACTTCAGTCCGGCCTCCGCGGGCCCGATTAGAAGGGGGAGACATGGAACCCCTTCTCCGCACCCTCCTCTTCGAGGCCCTCCTGCCCGGGCAGGCGGCGAAGGACGTGAGGATCCTCGTGGTGGACGACCAGGACATCATCCGCCTGGCCCTCACCCGGATGCTCAAGAAGGCCGGCTATTCCTGCGTGGAGGCCTCCAGCGGCCGGGAGTGCCTCGAGCTCCTGGACAAGGAGCACTTCCACCTGGTGCTCAGCGATATCCAGATGCCCGGGATGAACGGCCTGGACCTGGTGCGCGCCATGGCCCACCGCATCCCCGAGACCGCCGTGCTGATGGTGAGTTCCATGGACGACGTGGAGGTGGCCGCCCAGTGCTTCCAGGAGGGGGCCTACGGCTACGTCCTCAAGCCCGTGCAGACCCACGGCATCCTCATCAACGTGGCCAGCGCCCTGCGCCGCCGCATGCTGGAGATCGAGCACAAGGCCAAGGAGACCTGGCTGGAGGACAAGGTCCGGGAGCAGACCGTGGAGATCCGCGACAGCCGCGAGGAGATCGCCTTCCGCCTCATCAGCGCCAGCGAGCACCGGGACAACGAGACCGGGGCCCACATCCGGCGCATCGGCCTCTACGCGGCGGAGATGGGGAGGTTCCTGGGCTGGAACCCCGCCCAGGTGGACTGCGTCCTTTCCGCCGCGCCCATGCACGACATCGGGAAGATCGGCATCCCCGACCGCATCCTCCAGAAGGGGGGGGCCCTCAACGACGAGGAGTGGATCATCATGAAGACCCACACCCTCATCGGGGCCAACATCCTCAAGGGCTCGTCGGTGCCCTTCATCCAGATGGGGGCCCGCATCGCCGTCGGCCATCACGAGAAGTGGGACGGCACCGGCTATCCCGGCGGCCTCAAGCGCCAGAAGATCCCCCTGGAGGCCCGCATCGTGGCCCTGGTGGACGTCTTCGACGCCCTCAGCAACCGCCGCTGCTACAAGGAACCCTGGCCCGAGGCCCGGGTGCTGGAGCTGGTCCAGAAGGAGCGCGGTACCCACTTCGATCCGGATCTGGCGGACCTCTTCCTGGCCCGTTTCGACGCCTTCCGGAAGATCCTGAACGCCAATCCCGACCACGCGGAGCTGCACGAGGAGATGCGCTAAGGGCTCTCCGGCAGCCGGATCGTGAACGTGGTGCCGCGGCCCGGGGCGCTGGCCACGTCGATGGTCCCGCCGTGGGCTTTCACGATGCCGAAGACCATGGCCAGGCCCAGGCCCGTCCCCCGCTCGGCCTTAGTGCTGAAGAAGGGGGTGAACAGCTTTTCCAGAACCTCCGGGCTCATACCGGACCCCGTATCCGAGACCCGGATCCAGGCCCCTCCTTCGTCCGATCCCGTGGCGAGCGTGAGGGTGCCCCCTCCGGGCATGGCGTCCTTGGCGTTGATGCCGAGGTTCATGAGCACCTGTTCGAGCTGGACCGCCTCCCCCAGGACCTTGGGGGCGGATTCCGGCAACCGGAGTTCCAGCCGCACCTCCCGCCCCCGGACGTGATCCAGCAGCCCGGCGGTGTGCTCCAGCAGGGCCCGGAGATCCACGGACTGGGGCTTGGGTTGGGTGGGTCGCCCGAAGGTGAGGAGAGCCCGCGTGATCTCGCCGCAGGCCGCGGTGGCGCGTTCGGCCTTGTCCAGGTAGGGGAGGTGCTCTGCGTCGGACGTGGACTTGAGCCGCACCAGGCCGATTTGACCCGAGATGGCCCCCAGCTGGTTGTTCACGTCGTGGGCGATGCCGGTGGCCATGGTCCCCAGGAGCTCCAGACGCTGGCTGTTCCGGACGTGCTCCTCGAGTTTCTGCTTTTCGACGAGGGTGCGGGAGGCCGCCTCGAAGGCCTCCGCCGCGTGCTGGACCTCGTAGATGTTCGTATCGGGGATGCGCAGAGGCTCGCCCCGCACCAGGGCGTCGCTGCTGGCGGCCAGGTCCCCGAGGGGTCGGGTGACCCGTTCGGAGGTGACCCGCAGGCGCCAGACCAGAACGCCCAGGGCCCCCAGTCCCAGCATCAGGGAGAGGAGGGCCTTCTGGCGAGGTTCCCGCAGCAGATCGTCCGTGGGGATGGCGATGACCAGGTCCCACTGGGGCCCCTTGGAACCCTGGAGCAGTCTCCGCTGCACGAAGTAGTCCGCTCCACCCACCCGGATCCGGGGCCAGGCTCCGGGTTGTTGGGCCTCCGGGCGGTCACCGACCGCGTAGGCCACGGGCAGGAAGGCGGGTCCGATTTCCCGAAGGAAGGCCCGCTGGCGCTGGTCGACGCCCTGGAACTCCGGCAGATTGGGCAGGCCCAGGGCCCGCCTTCGGCCATCCGCCAGGATCACCTGGGTATGGGGCGTGGGTTGGACCTCCCAGAGCAGGCGGCTCAGCTCCTCCAGGCGCAAGTCGATGCACAGGGCCCCCTGGAATTGTCCCGCCCGATTCCGGAGGGGGACCGCGTAGGTAAGTCCAGGCACCGGCGGATTGACGAAGATGTAGGGGTCCGTCCACACCGCCCCCGGGCTGGCCTGGGCCTGGCGGAACCAGGGGCGGGTGCGCCAGTCGATGGGCTTCATCTGGGGCCAGCGGTGGGTCTGGAGGGCGCCGTAGTCGTCCCAGAGGGATTCCTGGATGTGCCGGTCGGCCCCATCGCCCACCACCCGCCGGGTGAAGGGGTGGCCGTCGGGGTTGTTGGCGCTGATGCCCACGCCGTCCGCGTTGCTGATGACCAGGTTGGAGATCACCGGGTGGCCCCGCAGCTCCGCGTGCAGCAGGTGCTCCGTGGCCGGGTTGGCTTCGGGGGCCAGGAGGCCCCGTTTCCAGAGCAACTCCAGGGAATCCCCCACCTGCTCGGCCACGTCCAGCCGGCTGCGGATGCCCAGTTCCAGGTGGCGAAGGCCCGCCTGGGCCTGGGCCTTGGCCTGGGATTCGAGGATGATGGTGGCGCTCATCCAAGTGGCGCCCAACAGCAGCAGCACCGTCAGGCCCACGAGGGTGAGCAGGTCCCGCACCAGGAGGCGCCGGATGGGGATCGCGGGGGACGGGGACGGCATGGGGGTATGCTGGGCAAGCTCGA
>CAYSXG010000355.1:0-4022 GCA_964434895.1 uncultured Solibacteraceae bacterium
GGGCGACTGGAAGAGCTCCGTGGAAGGGCACACGGATTCCAGCGGGAACGCCCCCCGCAACCTCGGGCTGTCCGAGGACCGGGCCCGCAGCGTGGCCGCCGCCTTGCGGGCCCGCGGCATCCCGGCGGCCCGCCTCGCCTCCGCGGGCTACGGCTCCGGGCGCCCCGTGGCGGACAACCGCACCGAAGAGGGCCGCGCCAGGAACCGCCGCGTGGAGCTCGTGAGGCCCTAAGGTGGCCCTTCCCTCCCGGACCCGCCGAACGCGCCCCTGGCTCCCCTGGGCGAAGGTGGGCCTGGTAGCCGCCCTGGTGGCGGGGGCCGGCTACGGGGCCCTGGAATTCGGCCAGCGGCGGCTGGGGCTCCAGAAGCTCACCATCGAGCACGTGGCCATCTCCGGCACCCGGGGAGAGCGCCTGGCCCAGATCCAGCGCATCGCCGATCCCCTCTGCCTGGGCAAGCCCCTCTTCTCGTTCGACGCCGAGGCCCTCCGGAGCCAGATCGAGGGCCTGCGCTGGGTCCGGGGGCTCCTGATCCGGAAGGATCCCCCGGACCGCGTCAGCCTGGTGGTGGAGGAGCGCAAGCCCATCCTGTGGCTGGCCCGCCCCACGGGGGTCTACCTGGTGTCCGACGACGGCATCCTCATGGATCAGGCCAATCCCAGCAGTCTAATGACGCTTCCCGTCATCCTAGACCCCCGCAGCCAAGCGGATGAGAACCTCGTCCAGCTGATCCGCGCAGCGACAGTGCTTCGGGATAAACAAAAGGACTTTTACGAACGGATCACAGAACTGCGATGGAACGAGAAGGGCCCCGTCGCGTACCTGGAGGGCCTTTCAGCCCCCCTCTATTTGTCCCGCCACGATGTAACAAAGAATATCGCCAATTTTCAAGTTCTTCTGTTGGACCACCTTCAAAAAAGCCCCGATCTGGCCAAGCTCCAGTACGTGGACCTGCGCTGGGACGACCAGATCGCGGTGAAGAGCGCCGGGGAGGAGCAGCCCCCCGCCCAAAAGACCCTGCCGCCGAGCCCCTGACCCCCTCCCTTCCGCTCCGGAAAAAATCCGGCGGAGGCCCGCAAATGGCCCGTGCATGCGCCCCGGAATGGGCTATGATCGGTTCCAGGACTTGGTGAAGATACATGGTGCAACCGGCCGTTCTGCTCGGGCTAGATCTAGGTGCAAGTAAAGTTGTCGCGACGGTTGCGGTTCTCGATGAAGGCGGCTCCCTCAATGTGACCGGGGCCAGCCTGGTGCCCAGCGAGGGGGGGGTCCGCCAGGGCGAGATCAACGACATGGAGACCACGGTCCGGGCCATCAACCGGGCGGTGGAAGAGGCCATGCGCATGTCCGGCCAGACGCAGCTGGACGGCATCCGCGTCGCCGTGGACGGCATCCAGTTCAAGGGCGAGAACCTGCGGGACTCCATCACCATCGCCACGGCGGACAAGGTCATCACCGTGAACGACCGCGAGCGCGTGCTGGAGCAGGCCGCCAGCGGCTGCAAGCTGGCCAAGGAGGAGCAGGTCCTCCACCGCATCCCCCAGATCTTCCACATCAAGGGCCAGCGGGACATCCGCAACCCCGTGGACATGTTCGGGGAGACGCTGGAGGCGGAGATCCGCATCATCGTGGCCCCAGCCGCCGTGCTAGGGAACATCGGGCGGGCCCTGCAGCTCTCCGGGCTCCAGGGGGCCCAGCTGATGTACGCGCCCATGGCCAGCGCCGAGGCGGTGCTCTCCCGGGAGGACGCGGAGAACGGCGCGGTGGTGGTGGACATCGGCGAGCAGCTCACCCACGTGGGCGTCTTCCTGCGGGGCGCCCTCTTCCATTCCGCCGTCATCCCCATCGGCGGCATGCACTTCACCCGGGACCTGGAGATCACCAAGCACCTGGGGGGCATCAGCGTGGCCGAACGGGTCAAGCGCGTCTACGGCACGGCCATCCCCCAGCACGTCCCCAACGAGGAGCTGGTGGAGCTGGAGGACGAGGGGCGCCAGGTGCAGCGCCGGGAGCTGGCGGAGGTCCTCCACGCCCGGGCCGTGGAGCTGCTCAACATGGTGCTGGCCGAGATCGGGCGCAGCGGCCTCATCCACGAGATCCACGGCGGCGTGCACATGGTGGGGGGCGGCGCCCTCCTGCCCCACCTCCCCATCCTCGCCCAGAACATCCTCGGCCGCCCCCGTGTCGTGCTGGGCCGCGTCCACGGCGTCAACGGCCTGCCGCAGGTGACCTCCAACCCCTTCTACGCCAACGCCCTCGGCGCCGTGAAGGCCCTGGCGCGGGAGCTCCAGGAGCCCACCAAGGGACCCCGGCGCCAGGGTTTCATGGGCAAACTGAAAAAGCTGTTCTGATCCGTCTCCAACGTCGATCCCTCCGGAGTCTTCATGTCCGAGATCCCCTTCCTGCCGAGCCCCGCGAGCCTCCCCGGCGCCAACATCAAGGTGGTGGGCGTGGGCGGCGCCGGATGCAACGCCATCAACCGCATGGTGGACAGCGGTGTCGCCGGGGTGCAGTTCATCGCCATGAACACCGACCAGCAGAGCCTCGCCACCAGCAAGGCCCACGTGAACCTGCCCCTGGGCCCCCTCAGTTCCCGGGGTCTCGGGGCCGGCGGCAACCCCGACAAGGGGGCCGTGGCTGCGGAGGAGAGCCGGGAGGAGATCCTGGCCACCATGCAGGGCGCGGACATGATCTTCATCACCGCGGGGATGGGGGGCGGCACGGGCACCGGCGCGGCCCCGGTCATCGCCACCTTCGCCCGGGAGCTGAACGCCCTCACCGTGGGCGTCGTGCTGACCCCCTTCGGGTGGGAGGGCCCCCGCAAGGCCGAAAAGGCCTTGGCGGGCCTCGCCAACCTGCGTCAGACCGCCGACACCGTCATCGTCGTCAGCAACGAGAAGCTCGTCTCCGTCTGTGACACCAAGGCCACCATGGCCGACGCCTACAAGATGGCGGACGGCGTGCTCATCCAGGGCGTGCGCGGCATCGCCGACCTCATCCTCCGTCCCGGCCTCGTGAACCTGGACTTCGCCGACGTGGAGTCCGTCCTCAAGGACGGCGGCGAGGCCCTCATCGGCACCGGTATGGGCCGAGGGGAGGAGGCCGTGCTGGACGCGCTGCAGCGCGCCATGGCCTGCCCCCTCCTGGAGCGCACCAACCAGGGCCACGCCTCCAACGTCATCGTGAGCCTCATGGCCCATCCGGAGCAGATCGGCCTGGCGGCGGTGCAGACCGCCATGAACTACCTTCACGAGCGCTACGAGGGCAACGCGGAGATCAAGCTGGGCCAGGTCCAGGCGCCGGAGCTGGAGGACCGCGTGATGGTCACGGTGCTGGCGTCGGGCTTCGACGATTCCGCCACCGCCGGGGATCTCTACCACCGCGCCACCTCCGTGGTCCCCGCCGCCGCGCCGGCGGCGGAGCCCCTCCCCCACAACGGCCCCAGCGGCCGGGTCTACGGGGAGGTGGCCGCGGCCCACGCCGATCTCCATCCCATGACGCCCACGCGCCTCCTGCCCCAGGCCCCCACCCCCAGCGGCGAGGTGGCGGGCCTCGCGGACGACCTCCACGTCCCCGCCATCATCCGCCTGGCCCAGGGTCGGCTGCCCATCGAGTGAAATCACACCGTGGTGTTGGGAACGGCCCCCTCACGGGGGCCTTTTCTTTCGGGAAGCGCAGTCCCGCGCGGCGGGTTTCCGGCCCGAGCCTATATTGGGAGCCTATCGCCGGAAGAAGCCCCTGCGTCCCGGCGCCGGGGCCCATTCAACCCAGCCCAAGGGAGGTCAGCCATGAGCCACCACGACTTCGAGAGCTTCCTCAAGCTCTGGGACTGCGAGGCCGAGAAAACGGTCCGGGTCCTCGAGGCCCTTCCCCTGGATCAGTACGATTTCAGGCCCGACCCCGGAGGACGCTCCCTCGGCGAGTTGGCCTGGCACCTGGCAGAGGGGGCCGCCTACAACAGCCTCGGAGTCCAGCAGGGTCAGTCCGCCTTCAATATGCGCCCCCCAGCGATCCAGCCCACCC
>CAYSXG010000356.1:0-4020 GCA_964434895.1 uncultured Solibacteraceae bacterium
GCGACGGTGACGGTGACGGCGGCCACGTCCACCCTGAACCTCACCAACCCCATCCTTTTCGTGACGCAGGTCCCCCACGACGGATTCGCGACCATCTCCCTTCCCTTCGCCAACCACTTGGGCACCATCGGCGCCATCCCGAGGGGCGGCGATCTGTGGATCCGATATCCGGACGGCTCCATGCGGAACCTGACGGCGGAGGCCGGCTTCGGGACCGCCGGGTTCCAGGACGACACCAGCATCGCGGTGCGCGAACCCTCCGTCCATTGGAGCGGCACCAAGGCGGTCTTCGCCATGGCGGTGGGCAGCCCCAAACAGTACGTCTATGAGGACAGGTTCTGGCAGCTCTACGAGATCACGGGCCTCGGGAAGGGCGAGACGGCCGTCATCACCAAGGTGGCCGGCCAGCCCCAGGCCAACAACAACATCAGCCCCATCTACGGCACGGACGACCGGATCATCTTCGCCTCCGACCGCCCGCGCGGCGGCGAACCCCACCTGTACCCCCAGCTCGACGAATACGAGAGCACGCCGACCCTCACGGGGCTCTGGAGCCTGCTGCCGACCACCGGCGACCTGAAGCTCCTCAACCACGCCCCGAGCGGGGCCTTCCAGCCGACGCTCGATAGCTACGGGCGCATCCTCTTCACCAAGTGGGACCACCTTCAGCGGGACCAGCAGGCCGACGCGGACGCCACGGAAAACGCGGGCCACGGCTCCTTCAACTACGGCGACGAGACCTCCACCGCCGCCCGCCTCGACTCCATCCAGGAGGTCTTCCCCGAACCCCGGCTCTCCACCGACCCCGAGAACCTGGCCAATCACGTGAACGGCTTCACCTTCAACCAGTTCTTCCCGTGGCAGCTCACGGAGGACGGCCGGCAGGAGGAGACCCTGAACCACGTCGGCCGCCATGAGATCGGCGGGTTCTATGTGGGAGAACCCTCCTTCAACGACGACCCGAATCTGAGTGCCTACGCGCCGGAGAGCTACCACACGAACCGGAACTACCTGGGCGGCTTCGGGGGCATCTTCGGACTGCGCGAGGACCCTCGCCAGCCCGGGGTCTACTACGCCACCAACATGGGCGAATTCAATTCCGGCCGGGCCGGGCAGATCGTCACGCTGAACGGCGCGCCCAGCACCAATCCCGACGCCATGAACGTCACCTGGATCACCGCCCCCATCACCCGGGACGAGCTCCAGCCCGGCGACCCGGTCCCCCCCGACGCCACGGGACGCTACCGCAACCCCCTGCCCACCTCGGATGGCCTGCTGCTGGCCTCCCACACCCCGGAGGCGATCCGCAACGAGAACGCGGGCACCACCGAGGCACCCAATTATCCCTACCACTTCCGCCTCAAGTCCCTCCTGCCCGGCGGGACCTACTTCCAGCCCGGCCAGCTCCTCACGCCGGGCATCCAGAAATCGGTCAGCTGGTACAGCCCGGACGTCCTGGTGAGCTACAGCGGCGAGTTGTGGGAGCTGGACCCGGTGGAAGTGGTGGCGAGGCCCCGGCCCGCGGCCCCCGACACCACCCAGCTGGCGGCGCCCGAGAAGCAGTCCTTCACCGACGCCGGGGTCGACGAGACCAGCTTCCGCTCGTGGCTCAAGGCCAACGACCTGGCCCTGATCGTCAGCCGCAACGTGACCCTGCGGGACCAGGCGGACGTCCAGCAGCCCTTCAACCTCTTCGTCCCCGGGGGGGTGAGCTCCATTGCCATGTCCGGCAAGTCCTACGAAAGCTCCTTCCTGCAACTCTTCCAGGCCGATCAGGTGCGCGGCTACGGCGGCACCTCGGCACCCCGCCCCGGCCGGCGCGTGCTGCCCAAGCCCATGCACGACGGGCTCCCGGCCCTGAACCCCGGCGCGACCGCCGCCCCCCAGGGGGGCACCCAGGTGGGGCAGGACGGCTCCGTGGCGGCCCTGGTCCCCGCCCGCCGCGCCATGACCTGGCAGCTCACGGATGGCACCGGAAAGGCGGTGGTCCGCGAACGCAACTGGGTCAGCTTCCAGTCCGGGGAGATCCGCGTGTGCGCCAGCTGCCACGGCATCAATTCCAAGAGCCAGATGGGCACGCCCGCCCCCACCAACGTCCCTTCCGCCCTCACCGGCCTGTTGAAGTCCTGGAAGGCCTACACGACCCCGACCCCGAGCCGCTGAGCGCAGCTCCATTCCCGGCGCGACGTCGTCCCCGAGGGGCCGGCGTCGCGCCGGTCCGTTGGAGCTCGGGTGAGGCGTACCCCACCTGCCGCCTTGCCCGACCACACAATACACCCCTGCCCTAGGTCTACGAAATTTTTCGTTGAAACCTACGACAAACATCGTACACATTGTTTCGTAGACACCCCAGGCGGAGGTTCCATGCCCACCCCCAAGCCCACCGACGGCGAGCTGGCCATCCTCAACGTGCTGTGGGAACGGGGGCCCAGCACCGTGCGCCAGGTCTTCGAGGTGCTCGGAGAGGCGCGGGAGGTGGGCTACACCACCGTTCTCAAGATGCTCCAGATCATGACGGAAAAGGGCCTGGTCCTGCGGGACGAGCGGGAACGGACTCACGTCTACGCCGCCCGGCTTTCGGAGGAGCAGACCCAGCGCCACCTGGTGCGGGATCTGCTGGACCGCGCCTTCGGGGGCTCTTCCATGAAGCTGGTGGTGCAGGCCCTGGCCACGGAAAGGGCCAGCCCCGAAGAACTCGCCGAAATCCGCCGCCTGCTGGCCCAGGCGGAACACCACGCGGGAGGAAGGAAATGAGCGCGCTTCTGCACCATCCCCTGGCCCTGGTCCTGGCCCGGGCCCTCCTCCACTTCCTGTGGCAGGGGGCCTTGGCGGGGCTCGTCGCTGCCCTCGGCCTCCGCCTCCTGTGCCCCCGCAGCGCCCAGGCCCGCTACCTCTTCGCCGTCGCCCTCCTCGGCGCCACGGCCCTGGCCCCCCTCCTCACCTTCCTGCTGCTGCCGCGACCCGGAACGGCGGCCCCGCTGGTCCTGGATCTGGGGGCGGCCCCGGCCCTGGGGACCTCCCTCGCCCTCGGGGCCGGGGTCCAGGAATCGGCACCTCCCTTCCTGCCTTGGGCCCTGGGCGTCTGGGCGGCGGGGGTCGCCGTCCTCAGTCTGCGGCTGGGGGCTTCCTGGCTCTGGCTGCAGCGCCTTCGGGCCCAGGGCCTCCCGGTGGGGGCGGAGTGGAGGATGCGCCTCTCCACCCTCCAGCGCCGCCTGGGCATCACCCGCTCCGTCCTCCTCCTGAAGTCCCTGAGGGTGGAGGTCCCCATGGTCCTCGGATGGATCCGCCCCGTGATCCTGGTCCCCGCCTCGGCCTTCACGGGCCTCAGCCCCGAGGCCCTGGAGGCCATCCTCACCCACGAGCTGGCCCACGTCCGCCGCCACGACTACCTCGTGAACCTGGGGCAATCCCTCGTCGAAATCCTCCTCTTCTACCACCCGGCGGTGTGGTGGATCTCGGCCCAGGTCCGCGCCGAGCGGGAGAACTGCTGCGACGACGTGGCGGTGGCCTGCTGCGGCGATGCCCTGGCCTACGCCCGGGCCCTGGCGGCCCTCGAAGGCCTGCGTTCCCCCATCCCCTCCCATGAACCGGCCCTCGCGGCCACCGGAGGTTCCCTCATGACGCGTATCCAACGCCTGCTCCGTCCCAAACTGCCCCCTTCCCCCACGAAGCGGGCCGGCCTGATGGCCCTCGTGGCCGGCTCGGCCCTCGGGGCGGGCCCCGCACCCCACTCCCAGGAGCACGGTCCCGCCCACTCAAAGGCCAGCCCCCCCGAAGAGAGCGCAAAAACCACCCCCCGCGCCGAAACCCCCTCCAGGGCCCACGTCCGCATCCGCGGGAAGGTGGAGCTGAGGCCCGACAGCCCCGAGCTCCTGAGTTTGGGGAAGGGGGCCTCCTTCCTGCTCAAGGCGAGGGAGCACGGCAAGTCCCGGGTCTTCTCCGCCACCTCCGACGCCCGTGGGGAGGTGCGCACCTATTCCGTGAACGGGAAGCCCCGCCCCCTGGACGCCGAGGCCCAGG
>CAYSXG010000357.1:0-4019 GCA_964434895.1 uncultured Solibacteraceae bacterium
TTGGTCAGGGCCAGCTCCATCTGGGTGGGCTTCACCATGCCCGAGCAGGGCAGGACCACGATCTTGGTCTCGGGGTCGTCCACGAGGGCCTTCTGGGCGTCCATCATCTCCGTGATGGGGATGGAGCGCTCGCAGACGAATCCCACGATCACGCGCGGCTTCTTCTCAGGGGTCTCGGACATCTCAGGCTCCCTGGTTCAGGAGGGCCAGCACATCGGCCTCGATGGTCTTGGAATGGGTGTTCGGCAGCTCGATGGCCTGGAAGGGGCAGGCCCCCACGCAGACGCCGCATTCGGAGCAGCGGGCCTCCTGCACGACGGCGATGAGCTTGAACTTGGAGCCGGGGGCCCGCTCCTGCATCGTGATCGCCTCGAAGGGGCAATCCAGGGAGCAGAAGGTGCAGCCCGTGCACTTGGCCTCGATGACCTCGGCGATGTTGTCGCGGCGGTCCTTGGGGTAGAAGGGCGCCACGATGAGCAGCAGGGTGGAGACGCCCAGGATCATCCAGGCCCAGTTCACGCCCGCCTTCTCGATGAGGTAGTAGGGGAACATGTACCAGGCGTCGTAGCGGACGTTGGCCACCAGGCTGCCGATGTGGGCCGGGGCGTCGGAGGCGATGTAGCCCGCGTACTGGGCGATGCGGGGGTCGTTGCCCGACTGCTTGATCAGCTCCTGGGTGACGTTCACGGCCGGGAAGACGCCCGCCGCGATGAGGATGAAGCCGAAGGTCAGGAAGTTGGTGGCGCGGGAGGGCGTCACGACGGGGTACTTGAGGCGGATGAAGTGGATCCACACCAGCACGAAGATCAGGGAGGCCCCGCCGATGTGGAAGAAGAAGAAACGGGTCAGGGTGTAGTCGGTGATGGTGCCGCCGCCCACGAGGAAGTTGGACAGGGCCTGGCCGATGCCGGGCACGGCCACCAGCAGCTCCTGGGTGCGGACCACGAGCCAGTAGGCGCGGTTGTCCCACACCAGCAGGTAGCCGGTGACGCCCACGAAGAGGACGAAGAGGAGCAGGGCCACGCCGGAGATCCAGGGCAGCCAGCGCCAGCTGCGGTGGCGGTCCGTGAAGTAGACGCGGAGCATGTGCAGCACGGTGGTGATCATCATGGCCGCCGCGCCCCAGCGGTGGATGCCGCGGACGATGGCGCCGTAGGGGATGCCCGTGTTGGGGTCGGTGGCGACGACCTTGCCGGCCTCCATGACCGGCAGGGCGGTGATGTAGTTCACCGAGGACCAGGCCCGCTCCAGCGTGGGGATGTAGTACATCCACAGCATGATTCCGCTGAAGATCAGGAACCAGAAGGTGTACAGCGGGAGCGCCCCGTGGAAGTACAGGGGGTTGTGCTCCTGGGTCGTGAGGAAATTGATCCCCTTCTCCAGGCTGACGGTGAGGTTCTTCGTGAGGGAGAGGAACTTCTTGTACATGGCGCGTCCCTACTCTTCGACCTGGGTCTTGGTGCGGGTCATGAAGGCGGTGGCCACGTCGACGAAGGCGCCGGCGATGAAGGCCCAGCCCATCCAGGTGACCACCTTGAACTGCATGAAGGGGTTGTCGTTGGTGCTCAGGTGTTCGACGTTCACGGCCTTGATATGGGGCAGGTCCTGCACCCGGGCCGGGAGGATGTGGTTCAGGAAGGCGTTCAGCCCCGCCGGCATCTTGGAGCGGACCATGTCGGTGAAGGGAGGCCCATGCAGGACGTCGGCCAGCTCGGCGCTGATGCTGTTGGCCGCGAGGATGTAGAAGACGACCAGGCCTGCGAGCAGGAAGATCCAGCCAAATGCGTTTCGGGTTTTCACGGTCAACCCCTAGATGAATCGTGTCGGATCAGGAAGAATCGGTCGGCCATGCCTTCGAACCAGGGCTTGCGGCTCATGATGCTGCCCCTGTTCTTCTCCTCCGCGTACACCACCACGCCCAGGCCCAGGAAGATCAGAAGGAAGAGGGTGAGGGTGGCGACGAGGACGAGGTAGGCCGTGGTGGAGGGACCCTCGAAGAAGACCCGCCAGCGCGCGATGCTCTGGCTGAGCAGCACCACCCCGAGGACGATGCCCGTCCACTTGGCTGAGGCGATGCGCTTGGGGTCGTACATCTAGGCTCCGGTCGCCTTGGGCTTGGCCTTGGCGAGCAGCGCGGCCAGCTGGGCATCGCGCTTCTTGCCCCAGCGGACGAGGCCCACCACGGTGCCGGCCAGGATGCAGCCGATCCAGCCGATGGTGTGCACCAGCCAGAGCTCCATGCCCGCGGGCTTGAGGCTGCCGTCGGCGTACTTCGTGACGCCCGCCCCGCTGGTGTGCCACATGTTGAGGGCCGGGCGGGTCTTCTCCAGGATCTCGTAGGCCTGGTCCTGGGTGGCGCCCGGGTGGGTGGCCAGATAGGCCTCCATCAGGTGCTTGGCGCCCTTGTTCCACTCACGGATATCGCCGAAGTAGTGGAAGAGGGTGATGGCCGAGACGGAGATGAGGAGGAAGGCGACGAAGAAGACGTGGAAGGTCTCGTACCACTTCGCGTTGTCGCGCTTCATCACGTAGGCCCAGTCCTGGAAGTAGCCCATGAGCAGGAAGAGGCACATGGAGTAGTACCAGAGCGGCGCGTCCCGGTGCAGGTCCGCGATGCCGTTGATGATGAGGAAGCTGAAGACGATGAAGTAGATGAGGCCGCCGATGCCGATCCAGTTGGCGATCTGGCGCTGGCCCCAGGCCGTCTCGGGGCGGCGGTCCAGGAAGAGGGCCATCAGCACAAGGGCGGGCACGCCCACCGTCAGCACCGTGGCCAGGTAGGGATCCTGGAGCTTCAGCATCTGGTACATCGCGAGGAAGTACCAGTCGGAGAGGATGGGGTTCGGGGTGACCTCGGGGTTGGCCGGGCTGCCCTGGGCGGCGGGGATGAAGATGGTGACGCCGACGATGATCAGGAAGATGATCAGCTTGGACCAGCGGCTGATGTTCATGCGCTTGAAGCTGCGGTGGTAGACGCGCAGCTCGAAGAAGATCATCACCAGGAAGCTGAGCATGAAGTGGAACGCGTAGAAGCGCGTCACCGTGGCGGGGCCGATGGAGGTCCCGCCCAGCAGCACCTGGGCCGTCGTCTTGCCCTGGTTGGTGGCGTTGATGAGGTCGCCGCCGGGGATCCAGCTGGGGTTCTTGTCCAGATAGGTCGGGAAGGTGGCCATCACCTTCGTCGCCCACAGGGCGCGCTGGTTCCAGATCAGCAGGTAGCCCGTGAGGCCGGAGTACATGCCGATGATGAGGATCACGAGCGCGACGATGAAGCTCAGCTCGCCGCTCTTCTTGTAGTCGCCGGTGAACCAGATGCGGTACACGCGCATGGTCGCCAGGATGATGAAGGCGTCCGCGCCGTACTTGTGGACGCCGCGCGTGATGAGGCCGATGGGGATCACGCCCCACTTCCAGTTCTGCATCATGCGTTCGATGGAGCCGAAGGCCTGGTTGGTGTCGGGGATGTAGTAGATCATCAGCAGCACGCCGCTGCCGATCACCAGCATCCAGACCCAGTACCACATGCCGCCGATGGCGTACCACGGGTTGGTCTTGGCCTTCTCGACGTGGGTCTCGTCAAAGAGATCCATCTTGTCCCAGCGGTCCTGCAGCCAGCCCCAGAAGTTCTGGGGGGCGCAGAAGAGGCCCAGGGCCAGGTGGCGGAGCAGACCCTGGCGCGGGATGAAGCTGGCGATCCAGGAGGGTAGCCAGGTAGGGGTCTCGTTAACCAACGCCGCCTCCTTCGGTGTCCGTGATCAGAATCTTGCCGTCTTTGATATCGAAGGCCATGGTGCGGGGCGGGCGGGGGGCCGGACCGGAGACCACCTTGCCGCGCAGCTTGTCGAAGGGCTTGCCCGCGACGGTGCCGGCGATGTCCTGGGTCCTCGTCGGGTCGTACACGGAGAGGTGGCAGGGGCAGGCAAAGTAGGGGTGCGTCGGCGCCGGGGGATTGTAGTTGTAGCTGCCGAAGAGCTCCGTGGGGTTGGGCACGAAGTTGAAGGTGCAGCCCAGGTGGGGGG
>CAYSXG010000358.1:0-4016 GCA_964434895.1 uncultured Solibacteraceae bacterium
CCAGCATGCCGTGGCCGATCTCGCGGCGGCCGGGTCCGCGGTTGGGCTTGCACTCGCCCACGGAGTAGCCGGGGAAGTTGTAGTGCAGGTAGAACTTCTTTTCGTACTCCTCCTCGATGCCGTCGATGAACTGGACGTCGTCGAGGGTGCCCAGCGTGGCCGTGACCATGGCCTGGGTCTCGCCGCGGGTGAAGAGGGAACTGCCGTGGGCCGCGGGGAGGAAGCCGACCTCGATGTTCAGGGGGCGGATCTGGTCGAAGCGGCGGCCGTCGAGGCGGACCCCCTGCTGGAGGATGGTGCTGCGGAACAGGGTCTCCTTGAGCAGGTCGAAGCAGGCCTTGACCTCGCCCTTGAGCTCCGGGTTCTCGGCCGCGAGGTCCGCCACGGCCTCCTTCTTGAGGAGGTCGATGGCCTTGTAGCTCTCGATCTTCACCTTCAGGGTGAGGGCCGTCATGAGCTTTTCAGCGTACTTGGCGGCCACCTGCTGGTAGACCTCCTGGTTCCGCTCGGTCTTCACGGGGACGATCTTGGTCCGGCCCACCTTGGCCTGGAGGTCCAGCTGCAGCCTGACCAGCTGTTTGATCTGGTCGTGGCCGAAGGCCAGGGCCTTCACCATGTCGGCCTCCAGGACCTCCTTGGCGCCGCACTCCACCATGACGAGGGCCTCCTCGGTGCCCGCCACGATGAGGTCCAGGTCGCTCTCATGGCGCTGGCTCACGGTGGGATTGACGATGAGTTGGCCGTTGATGCGGCCCACGCGCACGCCCGCCACGGGGTTGGGGAAGGGGATCTCGCTGATGGTCAGCGCGGCCGAGGCGCCCACGATGGCGAGGGTGTCCGGCTGGTGCTCGCCGTCGAAGCTGATCACCTGGGCGGTGATCATGGTGTCGTCGTTGTAGCCTTCTTCGAAGAGGGGGCGCAGGGGGCGGTCGATGAGGCGGGAGACCAGGGTCTCCTTGGTCGTCGCGCGGCCCTCGCGCTTGAAGAAGCCCCCGGGGATCTTGCCGGCGGCGAAGGCCGCCTCCCGGTAGTCCACGGTGAGGGGGAAGAAGTCGATGCCTTCCCGGGGGGCGGCGTGGCAGGCGGCCACGAGGACCATGGTGCCGCCCTGGCGCACGACGACCGCGCCGTGGGCCTGCTTCGCGATGCGGCCGGTCTCCAGGGAAATGGGCTCGCTTCCCAAGGGCTGGCTGACGGTGGTGGGGGAGAAGGTGAGGGTGTTCATCCTAAGTGTCCTTTCGGCCGCGGGCGCGGCCTCCGAGGTTCCCCTCCACGATCCCTCCATGAAACCCTCCGCCGTCGATGGGTGGGAGGTGGGCTTCCTGCAGAGGTCGTCGCCGCCGGGGAACGGTTTTTTGCGGCATCTGCCAGTCTAGCACCCCTTGGGTCTATTCCGTAGTGACCCCCCGGTCCCGGCGGATCCGGTCCACGATGCGGCTGGTGCTGTGGCCGGGGAGAAAGGGGATCAGGACCAGCCGCCCGCCGCGGGCCTCCACCAGGTCCCGCCCCACCACTGTTTCGGCGGTGTAGTCCCCGCCCTTGGCCAGCAGGTCCGGTTGGAGGGCGCGGATGAGCTCGAAGGGGGTGTCCTCCTCGAAACGCACCACGGCGTCGATGCTTCGGAGCCCCAAGAGCACCCGGGCCCTGGCCGCCTCGTCCTGGACCGGACGACCGGGCCCCTTGAGGCGGGCCACGCTGGCGTCGCTGTTGAGGCCCAGCACGAGGAAGTCGCAGAGGGCCCGCACGTCCTCCAGGTACTGGACATGGCCGGGGTGCAGGAGGTCGAAGCAGCCGTTGGTGAACCCGAGCACCTGAGGGCGAAGGGGGAAGGCCGCGTGGAAGGCGTCGGGACTGAGGAAATATCTCGAATGGGGGGGCATGGGTTCCTGGTGTAAACTGAAGGGCTCCCCTCCGGGGGACTTTCTTTAGAGGATGCCATGCCCATCTACGAGTACCGCTGTGAAGCTTGCGGCGCGAAAGAAGAGAAGATCCAGACGATTTCCGCCCCGGAGCAGCACGTCTGCCCCCAGTGCGAGGCGGAAGGGGGGATGAGACGCCAGATCTCCCGGACAGGTTTCATGCTGTCCGGTGGGGGATGGTACGCCCAGGGCTACGGTCCGGGGGGCGAGGGCGGGGCCAAGGCCTCCGGGAGCGGGTCGATGCCTGAACCCGCGGCGGCCGAGGCCAAGCCCGACGGGGCCGGCTGCGCTTCCGGGTGCGCCTGCCACTCGCCCAAGGTGCAGAAGGCCCTCGAAAACGGCTGATTGTTTTTTTCGACCGCTTTGATAGACTCGTAGGTTCCCGGTCCCCTCGGACCGGAGCCTTTCATGTCCGCCTGACGTCGCCATCTCCGAACGCGACCTCTCGGGCCCTGGCGCCGGATGTCCCGGTGAGCCGAACTCAGGAGGATGGTGTGCCTACCATCAATCAGCTGATCCGCCACGGGCGGGAGACCTTCATCAACAAGACCAAGAGCCCCGCGCTCGACGCCTGCCCCCAGAAGCGCGGCGTGTGCACCCGCGTGTTCACCACCACGCCGAAGAAGCCGAACTCGGCCCTTCGGAAGGTGGCCCGCGTGCGCCTCACCAACGGCATCGAGTGCACCACCTACATCCCCGGCGTCGGCCACAACCTGCAGGAGCACAGCATCGTGCTCATCCGCGGCGGCCGTGTGAAGGACCTGCCGGGCGTGCGCTACCACGTGGTGCGCGGCACCCTGGACGCCACCGGCGTGGCCAACCGCAACCAGTCCCGTTCCAAGTACGGCGCGAAGCGGCCCAAGGCCGGCGCGGCCGCTCC
Organism: uncultured Solibacteraceae bacterium; assembly: GCA_964434895.1. GTDB lineage: Bacteria > Acidobacteriota > Holophagae > Holophagales > Holophagaceae > CAYSXG01. Next base: position 2,800 of record CAYSXG010000358.1, read on the forward strand.
GGCCAAGAAGAAGTGAGGTAGGTGAAACATGGCTCGTCGTTCCACTCCTGCCAAGCGTGAGATCCTTCCGGATCCCGTCTACAACTCCCTCGTCGTCTCCAAGTTCGTGAACATCCTCATGGAGCGCGGCAAGAAGGCCACCGCCGAGCGCATCGTCTACGGCGCCATGGAGATCGTCGCCAAGAAGACCGGCGAGGACGCCCTCGAGTCCTTCATGAAGGCCCTCAACAACATCAAGCCCGCCGTGGAAGTGAAGTCCCGCCGCGTGGGCGGCGCCACCTACCAGGTGCCCGTGGAGGTCCCCCAGAACCGCCGCCAGTCCCTGGCCATGCGCTGGCTCAAGACCTACTCCGCCACCCGTGGCGAGCGTACGATGCGCGACAAGCTGGCCGGCGAAATCATGGACGCCATGAATTTCCGTGGCGCCGCCATCAAGAAGAAGGACGACGTCCACAAGATGGCCGAGGCCAACAAGGCCTTCGCTCACTACCGCTGGTAGTGGCGGCCCGCTAGTTCGAAGGGGGCCGCCGGAAGTGGGGCCCCCTTCGCGATGTTCCAGCCTTCCCCGTTCCTTGACCCGAACCTCATTCCCGTAGGAGCCCGCCGTGGCCCGCACGACCCCCCTCGAGCGCTACCGCAACATCGGCATCATGGCCCACATCGATGCCGGCAAGACCACCACGACGGAGCGCATCCTCTACTACACCGGCAAGATTCATAAGATCGGCGAGGTGCATGAGGGTGCGGCCACCACCGACTGGATGGTGCAGGAGCAGGAGCGCGGCATCACCATCACGTCCGCGGCCATCACCGCCACCTGGACCCCCCAGACCGGGAAGCTGAAGGACGTGGAGCACCGCATCAACATCATCGACACCCCGGGGCACGTGGACTTCACCGCCGAGGTGGAGCGTTCCCTGCGTGTGCTGGACGGCGCCGTCGCCGTCTTCTGCGCCGTGGGCGGCGTGCAGCCCCAGTCCGAGACCGTGTGGCGTCAGGCCGACAAGTACGGCGTGCCCCGCATGGCCTTCGTGAACAAGATGGACCGCACCGGCGCCAACTTCTTCCGCGTCGTCGACATGATGAAGACGCGCCTGAACGCGAAGCCCTGCCCGATCCAGATCCCCATCGGCGCCGAGGAGAACTTCAAGGGCGTCGTGGACCTCATCCTCATGAAGGCCCTCACGCACGAAGAGGGCGACAAGGGCTTCAACGTC
>CAYSXG010000359.1:0-4015 GCA_964434895.1 uncultured Solibacteraceae bacterium
CGGCGGGCGGGGGGGCGGATCCAGGGGGGGGCCCCCGCCCCGGAGCTCCTTCGGGCCAACCCCGGGGCCGGGGGGGTGCGCCTCAACGGGGGCACCCTGCTGCCCGGCCTCATCGAGGGGCACGCCCACGTGGAGGAGCTGGGGGGCCAGGGGCGCGTGGTGGACCTCGCCGGGGCCGCCAGCCTCGCGGAATCCCTGCGGCGCATCGGGAACTGGGCCTCCCAGCATCCCGACGGCTGGATCCGGGGCCGAGGCTGGGACCAGAACCGCTGGCCCTCCAAGGCCTTCCCCCTGGCCTCGGACCTGGACGGTGCCATCGGGGACCGCCCGGCGGCCCTGGAGCGGGTGGACGGCCACGCCATCTGGGTGAACGGCGCCGCCCTCCGGGCCGCCGGGGTCACCCGGGACACGCCGGACCCCGCGGGGGGGAAGATCCTGCGGGACCCCCAGGGCGAGCCCAGCGGGGTCCTGCTGGACACGGCCATGGCCCTGGTGGACAAGGCCATCCCCGCCCCCGGGCCGGAGGAGCGGGAGGCCCGGCTCCTGGACGGCCTCGGGAGCCTGCGGGACCAGGGCTTCAGCGCCGTGGCGGACATGGGCGTCGGCCGGGAGGCCCTCGCCGCCTACCGCCGCCTCGACGCGGCCCACCGCCTCCCCATCCGCGTCTTCGCCTACCTGGCCAACGACCGGGCCCTGCTCCGGGAGGAGCTGGCCCGCCCCCGGGCCAGAGGGACGGCCTTCTTCCAGGTCCAGGGGGTGAAGTTCTACCTGGACGGGGCCCTGGGCAGCCGCGGCGCCCGGCTGCTGGCCCCCTATTCGGACGCCCCGGGGAACCTGGGCCTCTGGGTCACGGATCCGGAGAAGGTGCGCCGGGGCGTGGCCCTCACCCTGCGCTCGGGCTACCAGCCGGCCATCCACGCCATCGGGGACGCCGCCAACCGCGCGGCCCTGGACCTCCTGGCCCGGAGCCCCAAGGGGGACCTGCCCCCCCGCATCGAGCACGCCCAGATCCTGACCCGCGAGGATGCCCTCCGCTTCGGGAAGCTGGGGGTGGTGGCCTCGGTGCAGCCGGTGCACTGCACCTCGGACCATCCCTGGACCCCGGAGCGCCTGGGTCCCGCCCGGGTGGGCGAGGCCTATCCCTGGCGCACCCTCCTCCAGGGCGGCGCCCTGCTGGCCTTCGGCAGCGACGCTCCGGTGGAGGACCCCAATCCCTACGTGGCCCTGGCCGCCGCCGAGACCCGCCAGGATCCGGAGGGCCGCCCGGAAGGCGGCTTCCTTCCGGAGCAGCGCCTCACCCGCGCCGAAGCCCTCCGGGCCTACACCGAAGGGAACGGGCGGGCCTTGGGCGGGGGGGACCTGGGTGTGCTCCGCCCCGGCGCCGTGGCGGACCTGCTGTGGGTGGAAGCCCCCCTGCTGGAGCTGACCCCGGAGGCCCTCCGCAAGCTGCGCCCGGCCCGGCTGTGGGTGAACGGCACCGAAATCAAACTGGGCCGCTGAGGCCCCGATAAGGCCCCATCCGGCCTTCGGAGCCCCGTGAGCCTCGTCACCCCCTTCCCGCTTCCACCTGAGGATGAAGCCTTCCGGGACCAGCTGGAGGGGGAGCTGGTGGCGGAGCTGTTCCGCCGCGCCAAGCCCGCCCTGGTGATGCTCGGCGTGATGCTGGTGCTCATCTACAAGCTGCTGGGGGAGGCCCCGGCCCGCCAGCCCCTGCTCAAGTGGGTCTTCGCGGCCCTGGCGGCCGTGGTGGCGGCCCGCATCAGCTTCCACGAGTACGTCGACCGGCGCCCGGAGGTCCTGCCCTCCCCCCGGACCCGCCACGGCATCTTCATGGCGGGCACCTTCCTGGTGGGCCTGGGCTACGCGGCCCTCAACCTGGCGGCCTATCCCGTCCTCGAGACCGCCAACTTCGGGATGCTGGTGGTCAGCCTCACGGGCATCAACGCCGGCGCCCTCCTCAGCATGTCCCCCAGCCCCGCCTCCTACTTCGTCTACCTCCTCCCCAGCATCGGGTCCCTGGTGGCCCTCACCGCCCTGAGCCCCAAGCCGGGCTTCGGGTACATCCTCGTGCTCCTGCTGGTCTTCTACCTGCCCGCCATGATGATCCTGGCCACCCGGGTGCACCGCTCCCTCCAGTCCAACATCCTCCTGAGGCTGCGCCTGGGCGAGATGGCCCTCCGGGACAGCCTCACGGGGCTGCGGAACCGCCGCTACCTGACGGAGTTCATGGAGCGGGAGTGGAAGTCCCTGCTGCGGGCCTGGCACGCGGCCGAGGTGCCTCCCTGGCCCCGCAGCGGCGCCTTGGTGATGCTCGACATCGACCACTTCAAGCGCATCAACGACACCCACGGCCACCTGGCCGGGGATGCCGTCCTCCGCCAGTTCGCCCGGGTGCTGCTGGAGTCCGTGAGGCAGCCGGACGTGGTGGTGCGGTGGGGGGGCGAGGAGTTCGTGGTGGTGGCCATGGACATCGTCCGGGAGCCCCCCTTCGTCCTGGCCGAGCGCATCCGCGCCCGCATCCAGCAGCACGCCTTCGTCATCCCCGGGGATCTGCAGGTGCCCCTGACCTGCTCCATCGGCTACGCCTGCCTGCCCTTCCTGCCGGACCGCCCCAGCCACCTGGGATGGGAGGACGTCATGAACCTGGCGGACGGGGCCCTGTACCAGGCCAAGCAGCGGGGGCGCAACCGCACCCTGGGGGTCCACGAATCCGAAAACCGCCGGCCCGAGGCCCTGGCCGCCCTCATCAACCCGGGCAAGGACCTGGACCGGGCCCTGGAGGCGGAGGCCCTGCGGATCCTCTGACGTGCTTCAATGAGGGCATGGCCCCCCTCCGTCCCGACCGTCCCCTGCTGGCTCCCTCCCTCCTTTCCGCGGACTTCACGCGCCTGGCGGAGGCCCTGCGGATGCTCGAGGAGGCCGGGGCCGAGGTGGCCCACGTGGACGTGATGGACGGCCGCTTCGTGCCCAACATCACCATCGGCATGCCCATCGTCGAGGCCCTGCGCAAGGAGACCCGGCTTCCCCTGGACTGCCACCTGATGATCGTGGAGCCCGGCCGCTACGCCCTGGAATTCGTGGAGGCCGGCGCAAGCTGGGTGAGCGTCCACCAGGAGGCGGACCCCCACCTGCACCGCACCCTCCACGCCATCCGGAAGAAGGGCGCCAAGGCCGGGGTGGTGCTTAATCCCTCCACCCCCGTGGAGACCCTCGTGGACCTGGTGGGGGACTTCGACTTCGCCCTGCTCATGAGCGTGAATCCCGGCTTCGGGGGCCAGAGCTTCATCCCCCGCGTCCTGGACAAGGTGCGCCGGCTGGACGCCCTCCGCACGGAGCGGGGCCTTCCCTTCCTCATCGAGGTGGACGGCGGCGTGGGACTGAAGAACGCCGCGGACCTGGTACGGGCCGGGGCGGACGTGCTGGTGGCGGGCAACGCCGTCTTCAAGGCCCATGACCCCGTCGAGGCCATCCGCCACCTGCAGGCCGAGATGGCCAAGGGACGGGGCTGAGAGGGTGTTTTAAAAATCCCGCGAGCCGCGACGGAGGCCAGCCGGGATGCACCGCAAGGAGCGGCGCGCGGGGCAACGTGGTTCGTTGTTCAAGCGCCGCGGGGCGCCCGGCTGGCAGCGACATTCGTATAAGCGAGGAACCACAGATGAACGCCAATGAACTGCAGTGGAACCGGTGATGAACGGTGATGGTAACGACGGGCCGCCGCCCGCGCCATCCGTTCAACCGCCGGCCAGCCGCTCCTTGGCCTCCCGCTTCATCCGCTTGATGCGCAGTTCCTCCCGCAGCGCTTCCGACTTCGTGGGGAAGGCTTGCCGGTGGACCACGGCGAGCGGCCCGCGCCCCCGGGTGTAGCGGGCCCCCTTCCCTTCCCGGTGCTGGGCCAGGCGGGCCTCCACGTCCCGGGCGATGCCGCAGTAGAGGGTCCCATCGCCGCAGCGGATCAAGTAAACGAACCAGGCCCCCTCCGGGGGCTCCTGGTTCCTTGGGCACCGCTGCGGGTGGG
>CAYSXG010000360.1:0-4008 GCA_964434895.1 uncultured Solibacteraceae bacterium
CGGAGCTTCTCACGCAGCAGCTCGGGAACGCCCCCCCGGAAGCCGTAGATGGCCTGCTTGGGATCGCCCACCAGCACCGTCCGGCGGGCCCCCAGTCCCTCCAGGAAGGCCTGCTGCACGGGATTGATGTCCTGGTATTCGTCCACCAGCAGGAGGGCCGGGGCCCGCGGATCCGGGGCGACCCCCGCCTCCCGGGCCGCCTCCCGCACCAGGTCCCCGTAGCTGAGCAGGCCCCGCTGGGCCTTCAGGTCCCGGAAGCGCTGGAAGACCCGCTCCAAAAGAAGCGTCATCCAGAACTCCAGCACCGCGGGCAGCTCCTCCACCAGGGGCTCCAGGGCCTCGCGGAAGGCCTCGGAGTAGTAGTTGGCGAGGCCGTCCTGACGGCTGTTGAGGAAGCGGGAACCCAGCCGCTCCAGGGCCTCCAGGATCTCGCGGGGCCCCGGGGCCGCCGCCTCCGCCTGGAGGTTCCCGCGTCCCCACTTCTCGAAGTTCTTGTGGACGGCCTTGGCGGCGGTGAGGGCCGCGGCCGAAAGGGGCTCGGTCGCGAATCCCTGGTAGCGGGCCAGCACCCGCCGGGCCTCGGTCAGGAAGGCCTCCCGGGGCTCCTCCGTGTCCAGGTCCTCCCGCCAGCCCCCCCGGGCGTCCAGATGGGCGTCGAAGGCCGCGGCCAATTCCGCCCAGCGCTCGACCTCGCCGCTGCGCCCCTCGCACCAGGCCCACAGGGCCCGGGCGGCGGCGGCGTCGGGATCCGAGGGGGACAGGTCCAGCACCTCCCGTCCCGCCTGGCGCAGGACCCGCAGCAGCTCCGGATCCTGGGCGTCCACCAGGCTGCGCCCTCCGCCCCCGTGCCGCTCCAAAAAGGCCAGGGCCAGGCCGTGGACGGTGGTGGCCACCAGCAGCTCCGCCTCCCGCCGGGTGCGGGTCCAGTGGGCCCGAGCCGAGGCCGGGGAGGCCATCCAGGCGAGGATGCCCGGGCCCGCCGTCCAGAGCCGCGCGGCTATGGCGATCTCCCCCCTCAGGCCCGGCCGGGCCTCGGTCCAGGCGTCCCAGGCCTCCATCCCACGGCCCAGGGCCTCCAAGGCCTCCGCCCACGGGCCCTCCCCCCAACCCGCCAGCTGGTCCAGGGGCAGGAGCAGGCGCTGGCGCAGATCGGCGGCCGCCTCGCGGCCGAAGGTGGTGGCGGTCACCTCCGGGGCCCGGCCCCCCCGCCCCAGAAAGCCCAGCACCAGGGCGGCCAGGGTGAAGGTCTTCCCGGAGCCGGCGCTGGCGGAGATGACCAGGGAGGTCTCGGCCACGCGGGCCGCGAGGCCGGGGTCCCGTAGGTCCAGGGCCGGCAGGGTCAAGGTCCCTCCTCCGGCTCCGGCTCTCCCTCCACGTCCACGGGGCGCCCGCAGAGGGCCGAAAGGGCGCAGCGGCCGCAGTGCTCGCCGGGAAGGGGTGGAAAGTCCCCGGCCACGGCCCGGGCGAGCAGGCCCTCCAGGTTCCCCAGCAGACGGGCCCGGCCCTCGGCCTCCCCCGGGGCCACCATCATGGGCACGGGCCCCGAGGCTTCCAGCAAGGAGAGCAGGACCGCCGTCACCGGCCGGCCCGTGCGGCGGGAAAGCAGCTCCTGGTAGAGGGGCAGCTGCAGATGGGCCCCGAAGGCCCCCTCCTCCTCCCCGTAGCCCTGGAGCTTGGCCCGGCGGGAGGTCTTGTAGTCCACGATCCGCAGAAAGCCCGAGTCCCCCGCCTGCCAGGCCTCCACCCGGTCCAGGGTGCCCCGCACCCAGAGGGAGCCGCCCCCCGGCAGGGGCAGCTCCATGGGTTCCACGGCCATCTCCAGCCCCAGGATCCGACGCTGCCAGGCCAGGCCTTCGGGCAGGCCCAAGGCCTCCCGCTCCGCCTTCGTGGGCTCCGCCTCCAGCAGGTCCGCCCGCAGCACCGCCCCCAAGGTGGGCAGCAGCCCTTCCAGGGCCAGGCGCAGCCGCGCCCTTTCGGCCTCTCCGGGCTCCGGGCCTGCCTCCCAGGCCGCCTCCATCCAGGCCTCCCCGTGGGCCTCCCAAGTGCGGCGGAGGAAGGCCGTCATAAGGGACTCGGAAGGATCGGCCAGCCCCCGGGCCTCCAGGAAGGCCTGGGGCCAGTGGGGGGCCTCTTCCAGGCCCCGGAGGGCCTCTTCGAGAAGGGCGTGGGCCAGGCGGCCCACCCGCAGCACCGTGCCGCCCCCGGGGGTCCAGGATTCCAGGCCCAAGGCCTCCTCCGCGAAGACCCGAAAGGGGCAGCGGGCCAGGGCCTCCAGGCGGGTGGGAGAGAGGGGCTGCTCCCGGGAAAGCCCCCGGGTCCAGGGGAATCCAGCCCGGTCCTCCTCCGGGGCTCGACGCCCGAGTCCCGCCACGGCCGCGGCCTGGCGGGCCCGGACGAGGGGGTCCCCCTGCCCCGCCTCCCAGCGCCAGCGCAGGGCCGTGGCCGCCCGCCCGGGCTCCGCTTCCCAGGTCCCGGCCCCCTCCAGGGCCTGCCAGAAGGGCCCCTGGGCCCTCCGGTCCCCCTCCTCCCCCCGCTGGGCGCTTAGGGCCACCAGGCTATCCCGGGTGAGGGCCAGGGCGCGGTTGAAGCCGTAGGCCGAGCGATGGAAGGCCCGGGGCAGCCGCTCCCCCTCCTCGCATTCGGGCAGAAGGAAGGTCTGGAGGTGGGGAGGAAAGTCCGGCGCCCCCTCCCCGGCGCGGCTGCGGCGGCGCAGGGCGGCGTTGAGGGCCGCCTGGCGGGCCCAGTCCAGGTCCGCGGGGGCCTTGGGGGCCCGGGGCCAGGCCCCCTCCCCCAGATCCAGGAGGAGGGTGGCCCGGGACCCCTCCCACTCCGATTCCAGGGCCTCCGGGGCCCACAGGCGCAGGCCGTTGTCGTGGCCCGGGGCCTCGGCGCCCCGAAGGGCCCCCAAGACGCTCTCCAGAAGATCCGCCAGATCCCGGAGATCCAGGGCCCCCTCGTCTCCTTCCCAGACCTCCCGGAGCACACTCAGCGCGGCGTAGAAATCCTCCGAAAGGCTCCCTTCAGCCACCAGGCCCAAACGCAGGGCCAGGGCTTCCAGATCCCGAAGCCAGGCGGCCACGGGCCGGGCCCGCTGGGGCCACTCCAAAAAAAAGGCCATGCGCTCCCGGGCGTAGGTCCGCCAGCGGGGGGCAAGCCGGGCCAGGGCCGAGGCCAGGGGATCCCCCCCCGCCTGGTCCTCGGCCTCCAGCAGGGCCGTCAGCTCCGCCAGGGCCGGACCCAGGTCCCCGCCCGCCCCGCAGGCCCCCAGGCCCTCGGCCAGGCGGGCCGGATCCCGGTCCCGCTGCCCCGTCACCAGGGCCAGGAGGGGCCCCCAGGGAGGGCCCTCCGCCAGGGGCCGGCCCGGCCAGCGCTGAAGGGGAATCCCTTCGGATTCCAGCCAGACCCCCAACAGGGGGGCGAGGGAGCCGGGATCAGGATGCACCAGGGCGATGTCCCGGGGCGGGATCCCCGCCTCCACCCAGGCCCTCACCTGCTCCACGGCGGCCCTCCACAGGGCCGCCTCCGTGGGGGGCTGGGCCCGTCGCAGGGTCCGGACGGCCTTCTCTTCGAGGACCAGGGGCCCCCTAAAAAGCCCGTCCAGGGCCTCCCCCCAGGGGTTCTCGGCCCATCCTTCGGGGCTTTCCAACTCCAGGTGGTCGAGGCCCCGGGCCGCGGCCACCTCCTCCAGGGCCGGCAGCAGCTGGCGCACCAGGTGCGGCTCCGCGCCGCCGAAGAGGCTCGATCCCCCCCGACCCCGCTCCGTGGCCAGGGGAAAGCGCACCGACCCCAGTTCCGACAGGGCGCACAGGGCCCGCAGGCGCGGCGGCCGCAGATCCCCCACCCCACAGCGCAGGGCGCCATCCTCCGGCTGCCGCTCCACCCAAAAACCCCGGCCTCCGGCGCTTTGAAGACCCGCCGCCCGCCACAGGGCCTCCGAAGGCTCCACGTAGCCCGCCGCCCCCACGGCCCCCAGGTACGCCTCCAGGGTCCCCACCAGGGCAGCCAGGG
>CAYSXG010000361.1:0-4002 GCA_964434895.1 uncultured Solibacteraceae bacterium
GCTACGCGCTGCTGGATTCGGCCCTCATCGAACCGTACGGTTTCCGCCAGGAGGCCGTGGCCGCCCGCTGGATCCTCGGGGTGGGCGAGGACGGGGTCCCGACCCTGCGGGCCGCCCAGGACCTGGGCCTGGAGCTGCCGGTGCGCATGAGCCGCACCTTCCAGGCCAGCGAGCTGGTGGAGGGGCGCATCTGGGTGGGCTTCTACCACGACGGCGTCCAGGTGGCCCAGAGCGGGTCCGAGCTCCTGGATGCCTCCGGCGGCCTCATCGCCCACGACGGCATCGAGGTCACGGTGCCGGCCGGGGCCCTGCAGGGCACGACCCTCTTCCGCCTGAACGCCGATCCTGGGGACGCTTCGCCCCTCTGGTCGGAGCTGGCGGGGAAGGGGGGCCTGCTGAAGTCCTTCCAGCTCGACGTGGTGGGCGCTCTGGCCCAGGGGCTCCACCTCCACTTCGCCGACCTCGGCCCCGTGCCGACCGGCGGACGCCCCCTGCTGCTCCAGCGCCGGGTGGTGCAGGGGGAGCGGGTGCTGGCGGCCCTCGGCGAGCTAAGCGCGGCCGCGAGCGGCTGGGATCTGCGGATCCCGACGGGCGGTTCCCCGATCCTGGAGGGCGGTTCCTTCGCGGTGCTGCTGCCCTCCCAGGTCTGGGACTGGGTCTCGGGCCGGGCCACGGCCCCGGCGGGGGTGGCGGGCCCCCTCCTGAAGCGGCTGGGCCAGAAGGCCCGCCTGATGCCCCTCGCCACTTCCCGTGTGGGGACGGGGGCGACTCCCGCCGGCGACGCGGGCGTGGCGGACGTGATGGTGGATGCCGGCCTCCTGAAGGCGGTCTCCGCCGCGGACGGGGCTTTCGCGGTGCCCGCCCCCCTGCCCGATGCAAGTTCCAGCGCCACGGTGCTGGGCGAGCGGCGGGACCTGGGCCTGCGGGGTCGCCTGACGGCGGCGGTGCCCAGCCAGGACCAGGTGTTGGCGATGGCCCAAGCGGCCTTCCAAGTCCTGAACGTGAGCCCCGCCGAAGGGGCGGAGGTGGGTTCGGGCAGCGTGGTGGAGATCCAGCTCTCCACGGCGGCGGATCCGGCCACGGTGGCAAGCGTCAAGCTCTTCCGCGAGCTGCCCCCGGCCACCCCGAGCCGGGCTCCGGCCGCGACCCTGCCCCAGGCCAAGATCCCGGCCCAGGGGGTCGCCAAGCCCATCCCCGCCAAGCGCACCCGCAAGGGGGCCAAGTCGGCCCTGGTCCTCCAGGGGGCGGCCCAGGTGGTGGAAGTGTCCGTGCGCCGCACCCTCAGCCAGGACGGACGCACCCTGCTGCTGACCCCGGAGGCGCCCCTGCCGCTCGGCAGCGCCTACCAGGTGGCGACCCTGGGCCTGGCCTCGCCGGCGGGGGAGGCGGCCCCCGCCTTCACCCGGCGCTTTAGGACCCAGTCCCAGCCCAGCTTTCCAGACGTGGACCTCTCCCGCATCAAGGTCTCCTATCCCACGGCCTCCCTCGACGTGACGGTGACCATCCCCGAAGGGGCCCTGGCGCCCTGGACCGTGGTGGAGGTCGAGGCCCTGGAAATGGGCTCCTACGCCACCGGCGTCATGCCCCCCAAGGGGGACCTGGTCTTCTCCCTCAAGGCCAACCTCGGCGAGCGCCTGAAGGTGACCGTGCAGATGATGGACGGTCGCAGCTTCCAGGGCACCATCGGTCGCTACGTCGCCGACGACGGCCGCACCACGGTGGGCGCGGACGGGGGCCGCGTGGAGGGCCCCGGTGGCCTGGCCATCGTGGTGCCCCCCGGGGCGCTGGCGGGCCCCGTTGAATTGACCGTCGAAACCATGACCACCCTGCCGACCCTCGCAGAGGGCGCGGTGATGGATAACGAGCGGGTCATGAAGGGCCTGCGGATCCGCACCAAGGACACGGTGCGGTTCCAAAAGCCGCCGGTCTTCGAGCTGCCCCTAAGCGTCCTGGCGGACGGGGTGGACCTCCGGGCCGGCGACCAGGACTTCGGCAACGGACCCCTGGGCCTCTTCCGCACGGAACAGCGCACCCTGCCCGATGGCACCGTGGACGAGTACAGCGTCCTCATGGACACCGCCGAAGTGCGGGACACCCCCCAGGGCAAGAAGATCGTTTCCTTCGGCGGCCTGCGGGTGCCCGACCCCGCGGCCGGCGTCGTGGTCCAGGCCCCGGGCTTCTCCATCGGGCCTCGGGGCGGGAGCGCCCAGGCCAAGGCGGGCCTTGGCGTTCCGAACGGGACCGCCAAGCACTTCGCCACCGAAGGCTCCGACGTGGAGTGGTCCCCCAGCTTTGATGGCATCTACCTTTGGGGTTTCTGGCTGCCCAGCTTCGATCCCGGTCCCCCTCCCTACCGTTACCACTCGGGCACCGTGTACCGGAACTGGAACGGCCTCGGCCGCTGCGGCGGCACCGCCAGCGCCTCCTGCTACGGGGAGCTGCCCGCCGCCGAAGTGCACCGCTACAGTGGAACGGTTGGCCTGGACGCCGCCCGCCAGGGCCGCCTGGCCCGGGGCCGCATGCTGGCGGTCTGCGACGACCAGGGCCGCTATGTCAGCGTGGGCGGCCCCATGGCCAGCGCCATCCCCGGCCAGACCTGGATCGCCCTTTTTGCCGTGGACCCCCGCACCGGCGAGACCAGCATCGACCCCGGCGCCCTGAAGCCCACGGACCTGGGCCTCCCCTGGGGTTCCCGCAACCATTCCCTGGTCATCACCTCCACCACCAACCCCTTCGACCCCACCCTGACCGCGCCGAGGCTTCGGGCGAAGTTGGTGGATGCCACCGGGACCGAACGTGCTGTCTTCGCGGTCGGCGAACAGGCGACCCTGAAAATTTTCACCGAGGCCGGCAGCCAACCGGTGGTGAGAGGCAAGGTGTCGGGCTCCCTGACCTCCACCTTCGGCGCTCTCCCCACCGAGCTACCAGTGACTTTCAATGACGAAGGCTCCTGGAAGGTGGACATCGCAGGTTGGACCGCCAAGCCCGTGGAGGGGGATTGCAGCCTGAGTCTCGTTGTGACTCCCGCGGGCCAATTGGGGCCGAGCCTCCCGGGCAAACCCCTGGTGGTTTCCAAGGACCCAGAGGATGGGGATAGGGAAGTGGATCCTTTTGCGGTGGTGAAGGTGGCCTTCAACGAGCCCATTCGTCCCGACAAAAGCCTCTTCCACCTCTATGAAAATGGGGCTGAAGTGGCCTTCACTCTTCTCTCTCAAGGGCGTGAAGCGACCCCGGATCGGCCGGCCCAGGAACTTTGGATGGTCCCGAATCACCGCTTCGGGTTGGGCTCCAAGGTCGGCGTGCTGATCGAGGCACTTCTGGATACCGACGCGACTCCTAGCTCGCTCGATCCTATCCGGTGGAACTTCACGGTCCGTAGCCCGGAGGAACTCCCCAGCCTTTCCTCGGCCGGGTCCTTCTCGGCGATGGTGGCCCACAAGGGCAAGCTGTACGCCTTCGAAAAAGTCGGGGAATCGCACGGGGGCGATTTCGACGTGGCGGGCGTGTCCGTCCAGTCCATCCGCATGATCGACGTTTCCGATCCCAGCTCCCCCCGCAAAGGCAACTCCTTCGGGTGCCACGGCAGCTGGGACCCCATGGGGGCCCTGTACACCAGCGGGTTTGCGGTCGAGCCCTTCTACAAGCACGAACCTAACGGGCTCCGCGTGGCCGAAGCCAACGGCGTGAACGGCCGGGTTCGGACAAGGGACGACATGGCGGGGCACGTCTGTTTCGACGCGCACGTTGACGAATCGGCCGGGCAACAAAACTTCCTCATCGTTGTCGAACGTCGCTTTGTAATTGAGCGTGCCGGTGGCGGGGTTGATCTGGTTGTCGATGACGGTGAGCTTGCCGGCAGCCAGGACCGCTCCGCTGCTGTCCTGCGCCAAAACCTCGACATCGTTTTCCTTCTGCTTGGCGCGAATCGCGCCGAGCGAATCCGCCGGCAGGGAAAAGTTAACGAAAATCGGATGCAGCTGGTTGATGGAAACGATGCCGGCG
>CAYSXG010000362.1:0-4001 GCA_964434895.1 uncultured Solibacteraceae bacterium
CGAAGCCGCCTTCCCCCATCGTGCGGAGCCCTACTGGGGCCTTCGGAGCCCCCTGCTTCCCGTGCAGGCCTGGCTGGACCTGGGCCAGGACCTGGAAGCGCCGAATGCCGAAGGCGAGGAACTGGCGGGGGCCCTGGAGCGGGACTCCCTCCGGATCCGCCAGGGGCTGAAGGCCCTCGTCGAAAGGCCGGAGGTGAGGGAGGCCCTCTTCCTGGCCTCACCAGACCTGGACCAAGCCCTCAAGCATTGGGAGCAGGACCCTCAATCAGAGAAGGGGCAGAGGGCCGAAAGGGCCCTGATCAAGTACCTGGGGCGCATGACCCACCGTTGCACGCCCTTCGGCCTCTTCGCGGGCCTCGGCCTGGGTCGCCCGGGGGAACGCACGCAGCTCGACCTGGGCGGCGTAGAGCGGCACCGGCGTCACGGCCGCCTGGACATGGACTATCTGTGGGCCCTGGGGGCCCACTTCAACCAGGACCCTCAGCTGCGGGCCCGCCTTCGCTACCGACCCAACGAGACCCTCTTCCTGAGCGCGGACCGGTGGCGCTACGTGGAGGGGAGGGCCAGCGACAAGGGGCGGGCCTACCACCTGGTGTCCGTGGAGGACAGTCCCTACCTTCGCCAGGTGCTGGAGGGGGCCCGGGGAGGCCGCGAACTGGCGGACCTGGCGGCGATCCTGGTGGACGACGAGATCGGCCAGGAAGACGCCGAGGCCTTCCTGCTCGAACTGATCGATGCGCAGGTGCTGATTTCCGATCTCTGGCCCGCCGTCACGGGGCCGGAGCCCCTTCAGGGGATGGCGGACGGCCTCCGGGCCGCCGGCCGGGAGGATCTGGGCGAGGTCCTGGGCGCGGTCCAGGAGCGGCTCCATCGACTGGATGAAGAGCCCCTCGGCGACTGTCAGCCCTACCGGGAGCTGGCGGACCAGCTCCGCCTGCTCCCGGTGAAGGTGGACCCCGCCCGCCTCTTCCAGGTGGACCTGGTTCAGAGGCCCCAGCAGGCTGGGCTCGGACCCGAGTTCTACCGGAAGCTCCAGGAGGGGGTGGCCCTCCTGCACCGAATCCGCCCCGAAGGCTCGGACCCCTTCGCCGCCTTCAAGAACGCCTTCCTTCACCGCTTCGAGGCCCGGGAAGTCCCCCTCCTGGAAGCCCTCGACGAGGAATCGGGCATCGGCTTCCTGACGCCCCGATCCATGGGCGTCGAAGGCGCCCCCCTGCTGGAGGGGCTGGCCATCGCCGACCCCGCCGGTCCTTCGCGAGTCGCCTGGGGCCTTCGACAGCACCACATGCTGGCCTCCCTTCATCGGATCTGGAGCACCGGCGCTCGGGAGTGGGAACTCACGGACGAGGATCTGAAGGCCCTCGAGAGCCCTCGAAAGGAATCCCTCCCCGAGACCTTCGCTGCCCAGGCGATTCTCTCTGCGACCAGCGCCGAAGCGGTGGACGAGGGACGTTTTCAGCTCTACCTGCCCTACGTGGTGGGGGCCGGCGCCGGCACCTTCCTCGGGCGCTTCGCCCACGGGCTTCCGGAATTGGCCACGGAGCTCACGGCCAGCCTGGCCAAGGAAGAGGCCCTTCACCCGGACCGCCTGCAGGCGGAGGTGGTCCACCTCCCGGAAGGCAGGGTCGGCAACGTGCTCTGCCGCCCGGTGCTACGTGGCTGGGAAATCCCCTTCCTGGGCCACTCCGGAGCCCCGGAGGAGCGCCAACTCCCCCTTTCGGACCTCCACGTCTCCGTTCGCGATGGTCGCGTGTGCCTCCGCAGCGCCTCCCTCGACCGGGAAGTCCTTCCTCGACTGAGCAATGCCCATAACTACGCCGACGGAAACCTGGGGCTGTACAGCTTCCTGTGCCTGCTCCAGGCCCAGGAAGGGCCCGCGGCCCTCCGCTGGAGCTGGGAGACCCTGGAGGGGGTTCCCTTCCTTCCCAGGGTCCGAAGGGGGGCCATCGTCCTCAGCCGGGCTCAGTGGAACCTGTCCCCGACCCAGGTAAAAGACCTGGCCAAGGCCCGCGAAGCGGGCCGCGCCGAGGCCTTCCGGGCCATCCAGCGCCTTCGGCAGGACCTGGGACTGCCCCGCAGGGTCCTCCTGGTGGAGGCCGACAACGAGCTCCCCCTGGACCTGGAGAACGCCCTCAGCGTGGATTGCTTCCTGCACCTGCTGAAAAGCCGGCCGGTGGCCTCCCTGGTGGAGCCCTTCCCGGAACCCGAGCTGCTGCCCCTGCGCAGCCCCGCAGGAAACCACACCTCCGAACTCATCGTCCCCTTCCTCCGCGACGGGGCCGGACGGGCCTCCGGCCCCCTGCCCGCCTGGAAGGCCCCAAACGTCGTCCGCCACTTCCCCCCCGGGAGCCCCTGGGTCTACCACAAGCTCTACGCCGGCCCCGCCGCGGTGGACCGCCTTCTTCGGGAGGAGGTGCCCGGCCTCCTGGAAGAGGCCCTCCAAAGCCAAGGAGCGGAGCTCGGCTTCTTCCTGCGCTACGGGGATCCGGACTGGCACCTGCGCCTTCGCTTCCACCATCCGGTGGCCGGAGACTTCGCCCGCTGGGTCCAGCCGCGCTACCAGGAATGGATGCGCAGAGGGCTCGTCTGGAAGGTGCAGGCGGATACCTACGAACGGGAGATCGAGCGCTACGGGGGGGCTGAAGGCGTTCTTCTCTCCGAGGCCCTCTTCCATGAGGACAGCCGGGCGGCCCTGGCCCTCATCCCCCTCACCGGCGGGGATGGAGGCGCCCTGCCCCGAGCTGAACTCTGCCTCCTGAGCATGCACCGGCTGCTGGACGACCTCGGCCTGGACCTGGAAGGACGCCACCGGCTGCTCCGGGGCCTGAGGGAGGGTTTCGGGCAGGAATTCCACGCGGATTCCTTCTTGGACCGGCAGCTCGGAGACGCCTTCCGCCGTCGCCGATCGGGCCTCGAGGCTCTACTGCGGGGAGAGACCCCACGCGAGGTCCATCGCCTAGGTACCTCCATCCTGGAAGCCCGCTCGGAGGCCCTCGCCCCCATTGTCGGGGCCCTGAAGGAGGCCGCCGCCGGCGGCCGGCTCACGGAAAGCCTCGAAGGGCTGGCGGAGAGCTACCTGCACATGATCGCGAACAGGCTCCTGCGCGCCTCCCACCGAGCCCAGGAGCTGGTGCTCTACGACCATCTGGCCCGCTTGTACGAATCCTCCCTCGCCCGCCAGCGGAAGAAGAGCCCCGCTTCGGTCTAGGAGCCTCAGGAGGAGGCCGCTCGGTGCTCCTCGATGAGGTGCTGGACCACTTCGGGCTCGGCCAGGGTGGAGATGTCCCCCAACTGGTCGTATTCCGAGGCGGCGATCTTCCTCAAAATCCGACGCATGATCTTGCCGCTGCGGGTCTTCGGCAGCCCCGACGCGATGTGGATGACGTCCGGAGCGGCGAAGGCCCCGATGGCCTGGCGGACTTGCTCCTTCAAGGCCCCGATCAGTTCGTCCCGCCCGTCGTGGAGGGCGGCGGCGTTCAACAGGACGTAGCAGTAGATGCCCTGCCCCTTGATCGCGTGGGGGCAGCCCACCACCGCCGCCTCCGCTACAGCCTCGTGGGCCACCAAGGCGCTTTCGATCTCGGCGGTGCCGATCCGATGGCCCGACACGTTGAGGACGTCGTCGATGCGCCCCGTGATCCAGTAGTAGCCGTCCGCGTCGCGGCGGGGCCCGTTCCCGGGGAAGTTGTAACCCGGGTTCTTGGAGGAGTAGGTGTCCTTTAAGGCGCGGTTGTGCCCGTGGACCGTTCCTGCCCCGGCCGGGCCAGATCCATGGGCCGGGTCGCCGGGTCGATCGCGACCAGAATCGTGCGCGCCCGGTCGTAAGCCGAAATGCCTGTCGAAACGCCTTCGCGCGCGTCAATCGCCTCACAGAAGGCCGTACCGTAGTTCGACGTGTTTTCCGCCGTCATGGGGCCGAGGCGAAGATGGTCCAGCCGCTCTTCGGTCAACGCCAGGCACACACGACCGCGCCAGAATTTCGCCATAAAGTTGATGGATGC
>CAYSXG010000363.1:0-3995 GCA_964434895.1 uncultured Solibacteraceae bacterium
CCTACTACGCCGACATCCGCGGGGGGCGGCCGATCCGGCCCGAGCTGCTCGACGACCTGGTCGAGCGCTACCGCCGGCTCGGTGTCGAGCAGCACAACCCGCTGAACGCGATCACCGAGGAGACGCGCGCTGCGCTCGAGCGCGAGCTCGGGCTGCCCGTCGTCACCGGGATGAAGCACTGGACGCCGCGGATCGCGGAGGCCGTCGAAGCTGCGCTTGCAACCGGGACCGGAACGATCGTCGGCCTCGTCCTTGCGCCGCACTACTCGGGGATTTCGATCGGCGGCTACCGGGGGCCGGTCCAGGCCGCGCTCGGGCGCCGCGGTGACCCCCCACTTCCTCATCTGGATCCTGCTCATGCTGCTCGTGGGCTCCGTGGTGGCCCTGGCCTCCCAGGCCAAAGGGGGGACTGTCCCTTCCGCCGGCGGTGGCCTCCCTGGGCGTCGGGGTCGTCGCGTCGGTCCTGCTGGTGGTCGTTCCGCTCTCGGTTTTCCGGGGCGTGGTGATCGGCGGGAGCCTGGTCCACCTGGGCCGTTGGCTCTGCGGTGGGACGCGCCAGGGGGTCGGGCTGCTGCACACCATCCGCCTCATGGCCTACGGCCAGGGCATCTTCCAGTCGGTGATCCTCCCCCTCCAGCTGGTGGCCATGGTGCCCCTGGTGGGCATCCTCGCCTCCCTGGTCACGCTTCCCTTGCTCCTGGTCTACCTGGTGTTCCTGGGGATGGCCCAGGCCCGCCTGCACCGCACGGACCCCTGGAGGGGCATCTGCGCGGTGCTCGCCCCCTTCGTCCTGTTCTGCTGCTGCTTCGGGATGGCCCTGGCCGTCCTGGTCCCCCTCCTGGCGAGGAATGCCCACTGACCCGGTCCCTTCCCGGCCATGGATATCCCTGACCTCACGCCACTTTCCCCGGAGCCGCCCCCCACGGGGAGAATCGAGGGATGAGCTTCGCCCATCTGCACCTGCACACGGAATACTCCCTCCTCGACGGCCTCACGCGCATCCCGGACCTCGTCAAGAAGTGCCAGAAGAGCGGCATGCCCGCGGTGGCGGTGACGGACCACGGCAACATGTTCGGGATGATGCGCCTCTTCGACGCCTGCGAAAAAACGAAGGACGAGGGCGGCAACTGGGGGGTGAAGCCCATCCTGGGCTGCGAGGTGTACGTCGCCCCGCGCACGCGCTTCGACCGCAAGCTGGAGGCTAAGAACGCCGACACGGCCGAGGAGGGGCTCGAGGACTGCGTGGACCCCAGCGGAAGCCGGGACGCGGGCTACCACCTGGTGCTGCTGGCCA
This sequence comes from uncultured Solibacteraceae bacterium, assembly GCA_964434895.1. Taxonomy (GTDB): domain Bacteria; phylum Acidobacteriota; class Holophagae; order Holophagales; family Holophagaceae; genus CAYSXG01. The sequence continues at coordinate 1,295 of CAYSXG010000363.1, forward strand.
AGAACCCCGTCGGCTTCGCCAACCTCTCGAAGCTGGTGTCGGCGGGCTTCACCGAAGGCTTCTACTACAAGCCGCGCATCGACAAGGAGATTCTGAAGCAGCACAGCGAGGGCCTCATCGGCCTCTCCGCCTGCCTCGGCGGCGAGGTGCAGGCCCGCATCCTGCAGAACCGCCTGGAACAGGCGGAGCGCGTGGCCCGGGACTTCAAGGAGATCTTCGGCGAAGACTTCTACATGGAGATCCAGGACCAGGGCTTCGAACTGGAGAAGCAGATCATCCCCTACCAGGAGGAGCTCAGCCGCAAGACCGGCATTCCCCTCGTGGCCACCAACGACGCCCACTACCTCAACCACGAGGACTACGACCTGCACGACACGCTGCTCTGCATCGGCACGAAGGTGCCCAAGAGCAAGGAGCGCCGCATGCGCTTCTCCACGGATCAGTTCTATGTGAAGACGCCGGAGGAGATGGCCCAGGTCTTCCCGGACCATCCCGAATACCTGGCGCGCACCCTGGAGATCGCCGCCAAGGTGGACCTCTTCCCCATCACGCGCCGGCCGGCCACGCCTACCTTCCCGGTGCCCTCCAACCACACGCTGGAGAGTTACTTCCTGGAGGTCACCCGCGATTGGTTCGAGCGCCGAATGAAGGAGTGTGGGCCCCTCTGGCAGGCCGGCGTCCTCAAGCACCCGGAGGAGAAGTACCGCGCGCGCCTGGAATTCGAGCTGGAGACCATTCTCAAGATGGGCTTCCCCGGCTACTTCCTGCTGGTGTGGGACTTCATCGCCAAGGCCCGGGACATGGGCGTGCCCGTGGGCCCAGGCCGCGGCTCCGCCGCCGGCAGCATCGTGGCGTGGTCCCTCATGATCACGGACATCGACCCCATGCAGTACGACCTGCTCTTCGAGCGCTTCCTGAATCCCGAGCGCATCAGCATGCCCGACGTGGACATCGACTTCTGCCGAGACGGCCGCCAGAAGGTCATCGACTACGTCACGGACAAGTACGGCAAGGACCGCGTCTCCAACATCGTCACCATCAACCAGCTCAAGACCAAGGCCGTCATCAAGGACGTGGCCCGGGTCTTCGAGAAGGACTTCGCCTGGGCCAACAACCTCACGAAGCTCGTGCCCCAGGAGCCCGGCAAGCCCATCACCGTGGGGGAGGCCCTGGAGAAGTCGGACCCGCTGCGTCAGCTCTACGAGACCGACGCGGACGTGAAGAACGTCCTGGACATCTCGGCCAAGCTCGAGGGGCTCGCCCGCAACACCGGCGTCCACGCCGCGGGCGTCATCATCGCCCCCGACGAGCTCACGCAGTTCGCGCCCCTTTCGGTGGATAAGGACAAGAAGGTGATGGTGCAGTACACCATGACCGAGGCGGAGCGCGCGGGCCTCCTGAAGATGGACTTCCTGGGCCTGGAGACCCTCACCCAGATCGCCAAGACCCAGGGCTACATCGCGCAGACCCGCGGGGAAAGCGTGGACATGCTGAAGATCCGCACCTTCGACGACAAGAGGACCTTCCAGCTCTTCGCGGGCGGCGACACGGACGGGGTCTTCCAGTTCGAATCCGGAGGCATGAAGCAGCTGCTGCGGGCCCTGCAGCCAGACCGCTTCGACGACCTCATCGCCCTGAACGCCCTCTTCCGCCCAGGCCCCCTGGGGGCGGGCATGGGCGAGACCTACGTGAATAGGCGTCACGGCCGCGAGCCCGTCACCTACATGTTCCCCGTGCTCGAACCCATCCTGGAGCCCACCTACGGCGTGATCCTCTACCAGGAGCAGGTGATGCAGATCGCCAGCGCCATCGCGGGTTACAGCCTCGGGGAGGCGGACATGCTGCGCCGCGCCATGGGGAAGAAGGACGTCGAGAAGATGAAGAAGGAGAAGTCCAAGTTCATCGACCGCGGCGTCGAGCGGGGCTTCGACAGGGACGGCGTGGCCCAGCTCTTCGACCTCATCGAGTACTTCGCGGGCTACGGCTTCAACAAGAGCCACTCGGCGGCCTACGCCATGGTGGCCTACGAGACCGCCTACCTGAAGGCCAACCACCCCACCGAATTCATGGCGGGCCTGCTCTCCACCAAGGCCGGGCGCACCGACGACGTGGTGAAGTACATCCAGAACTGTCGGGAAAAGGGCATGCAGGTCCTGGGCCCCGACATCAACGAGTCCAACCTGGACTTCTCCATCACGAAGGAGGGGGCCATCCGCTTCGGCTTCGCGGCCATCAAGGGCCTCGGGGACGCGGCCATGGAGGCCATTCTCCAGGCCCGGCGCCAGGAGGGCCGCTTCACGGACTTCTTCCACGCCCTGAAGAGCACGGATCTCCAGAAGGCCAACCGCAAGGTGTGGGAGTCCCTCATCAAGGCCGGGGCCTTCGATTCCCTGGAGCCACACCGCGCGGCCCTGCTGGCGGGCCTTCCGGGGGCCCTGGAGGCCGCGGGCCGGGGGGAGGGGCCGGACCTGGGGATGACCTCCCTCTTCGACGACGCCGAGATGGCCTCCTGCGCCGAGAGCTGGCAGCTGCCCGAGGACGTGCCTCCCCTTTCGCGCAAGGAGCGCCTGCAGGCGGAGCGCGAGGCCCTGGGCCTCTTGCTTTGCGGCCACACGCTGGAGGAGTCCGTGGACGCCATGAAGGTCCACCCGGTGGGGGGCATCGCCCAGCTGCAGGGAGCGGCGCCCCTCGGCCGGGCCCC
>CAYSXG010000364.1:0-3995 GCA_964434895.1 uncultured Solibacteraceae bacterium
GGCGGCGCCGCGCGGCCCGCGTTTCAGCCCGGGGGCAGGGCCTGATGTTGGCCGGCCCCGCGGCCCTGCACCGGGCGCGCCCGGATCCGGCCCTGCTGAAGGATGCCCGCGGGGCCCTGGCCTACGCCGAATCGAAGCTGTCCCGGGAGGGGGGCTACCTCCACGCCGAGGGGGAGGCCGGCGCCTTCTTCCTGGCGGATCAGGCGGCCATGCTCAAGGGACTCCTGGCCCTTCACGAGGCGACGGGGGAGGGGGCCCTGCTGGACCGGGCCGAGGCCTTGGCGGCCTTCGTGGACCGGGCCCTCCGGGAGGAGGGGGGTCTCTTCCGGAGCCGCACGCGGCCCGAGGGGGCCGCGGGAGCCTTCGCCGAGGCCCGCCATCCCTTCGACGAGAACGTGAGCCTGGCCCGCTCCCTGCTGCGCCTGCACGCCTTCACCGGGGCCGAGGCCCCCCGGGAGCGGGGCCTGGGCATCCTTCGGGCCCTCGGGAACCGGCCGGCCCTGGAGAACGAGGGGCGTTGGATGGGGGACTTCGTCCTGGCGGCCACGGCGGCCCTGGAGGCGCCCCCCCACCTCGCGGTCGTGGGCCCGGACGGGGATCCCGGGACCGGGGCCCTCCACGCCGCGGCCCTGCGCCTATGGCGTCCGGGCACCGTGGTCCTTCTCCAGGATTCGGCTCAGGGAGAGCCCCGCAATCCGGACCTGGGCTTCCCCCTCCTCAAGCGGCCCGCGGCCTTTCTCTGCGGGAACGGCCGCTGCTCCAAGCCCTTCACGGACCCCGAGACCCTGGAGGAGGAGGCGCTCAAGATCCGATGATGGGCCGGCGGGACGCCGCGCTCAGCCACCCACATGGTCCCGTGATTCCTTCCCTGTGGGGACCCCGCTCCGCGCGCTTCGCGACCCACATGGTCCCGTGTTCCTTCCCTGTGGGGGCCCCGCTTCGCGCGCTGCGCGCGCTTCGCGACCCACATGGTCCTGTGATTCCTTCCCTGTGGGGCCCCGCTTCGCGCGCTGCGCGCGCTTCGCGACCCACATGGTCAGGACCACCTGAATTTCTTCAGGGCTACGCCGAAGCCGAAGAGGGCCCAGGCCCCCACGATGGCCAGGCCCAGGCCGTGGCCGGCCAGGCCCGCGCCGTCGTTGAAGATGGCGCGCAGGGTCTTGAGGAAGGGGGAGAGGGGCAGGGCGATGACCGCCTGCTGCAGCCACTTCGGGGCGCTGTCCAAGGTGAAGTAGACCCCGCTGAGGAACATCATGGGGAAGAAGGCCAGGTTGCTGAGGGCGGCGTAGGCCTCGCTGGTCTCCGCGAAACTGGACATGGCGAAGCCCATGGCCATGAAGCAGGCGGTGCCCAGGCCCATCACGGCCGTCAGGAGGACGTAGGAACCCTGGTTGTCGATGCCGAAGAAGAGCTTGCCCGTCACCAGCACCACCAGGGTCTGGACCAGGGTCACCGTGAGGCGGTGAAGCACCTGGCCCAGGAGGAAGACCCACTTGGGCAGGGGCGTCACCGCCAGGCGCCGGAACTTCCCCTTCTCCCGGTAGCTCACGTTCACCATGCCCACGCTGAAGAGCCCCATGCTCATCAGGTTCATGCCCAGCAGGCCCGGCAACAGGAAGGCCGCGTAGTTGGTGGCCTTGGCGTGGCCGGGGCTCTCGAAGTTCACGGGGATGAAGGCGGGGTCCGGCCTTCCCTGGAGCCTGGACTGGGCCACCAGGAAGGCCTGCTGGACCACCTGGGCGGACATCTGCCCCTGGGCCACGAGGTAGCTGTTCACCCGCAGGCGGTAGCCCTCCCCCTTCCGTTCCAGCTGGATGGCGGTGTCCCCCTTGGACCAGCGGGCCTCCGCCTCCTCGAGGGTGAGGGGCTGGACCTTCATGTGGAACTCCCCGAGGGTGGCCAGGAGGGCCTCGTCCTGGGCCGTGGATTGGGCGGGCCGGACCCAGACCACCGAGAGCCGAGGGGCGTCCCCGTTGCGGAAGATGGTGCCGAAGCCCAGAAGCATGAGGACGGGAAAGGCCATGGTCCAGAACATGGCCACGCGGTCCCGGGCGTAGAGCCGCCATTCGTTCACGAATTGTCGCCAGAGCAGCATGAAGACCTCGGCAGGGGGAAGGGGAGACCTCAGTCCCTCAGGGAGCGGCCGGTGCGATGGAGGAAGACGTCCTCCAGGGTCGCGCGGCGGACGTGCAGCTGCTGGTAGGGGATGGCCGCGCTATCGGCGGCCTCCAGCAGGCGGGGGAGCAGGGTCTTGGGGTCCTGGGTGGGGATTTCCCACAGATCGCCGTGGAGTTCCACCGGGAGCCCGAGCCGGGCGGAAAAGGCGCCGGGATCCGGGGCCTTCCCTTCGAAGGTCAGCTCCACGACGCTGGGGATCCTCAGCTGCGCGATGAGCTCGGCGGGGGTGCCGGTGGTGAGGACGGCGCCGTGGTCCATGATGGCCAGGCGATCGCACAGGCGTTCGGCCTCGTCCATGTAGTGGGTGGTGAGGATCACGGTTCGGCCTTCGGACTTCATCCGCAGCACCACCTCCCACAGGCTGCGTCGGGCCTGGGGATCGAGGCCCGTGGTCGGCTCGTCCAGGAAGACCAGCTCCGGGTCGTTCACCAGGGCCATGGCCAGGGCCAGGCGCTGCATCTGTCCCCCGCTCAGGGTGATGTGGTAGGCGTCGGCCTTCTCCTGGAGCTGCACGAGGTCCAGCAGCTCGTCGCTGGAGCGGGCCTTGGGATAGTAGCCGCCGTAGAGATCCAGGGCCTCCCGGGGCGTGATCTTGTTGAAGAGGCTGGTGCTCTGGAGCTGGACCCCGATACGGGCCCGGATCTGGTCGGCGTGCTCGCGCCAGTTCAGGCCCAGGATCTCCATCTCCCCGGAGTCCGGGGGGGTGAGGCCCTCGATCATTTCGAGGGTGGTGGTCTTGCCGGCCCCGTTGGGACCCAGGAGGCCGAAGACCTCCCCCTGCCGCACGTCCAGGTCCACGCCGGCCACCGCCAGCACCTTGGGAAATTGTTTGCGCAATCCGCGGACGCGGAGGGCCAGGTTGCTCATGAAATCCTCGTGGCTCCGAGCATGCCACGGACGACCCTCGGTTTCGGAGCGAATCGGCGAATGGAGGCCTCGGCCCGACGAACGGCGATCGGAGCGCCGGAACGCTGCCGGGGGCCTGCGTTACAGGGCCCCCAGCAGCGCGCCTCGCATGGTCTCGGCGGACCCGAAACGGTCCGATGGATTTCGGGCCAGGGCCCGGTCTACGGTCTCGCCCAGGGCCGGCGGAAGGTCGGGACGCCAGCGACGGAGGGGCTCCGCGGGCTGGTGGCGGACCACGTCCAGGGCGTTGCAGCCCTCGGGGTAGGCGTGGGGCCACAGACCCGTGAGCAGGTGGTAGAGGGTGGCCCCCAGGGAGTAGAGGTCCGAGGCGGGGCCCAGGGCGAGGCCCTGGGCCTGTTCGGGGGACATGTAGCGGAGGGTGCCGGAGATGCCGTTGTAGCGGGAGCGGCTGGCCGCCCCCGTGCGGGCGAAGGTGCGAGCCAGGCCGAAATCCGAGAGCTTCACCTGGAGGCCCGGTCCCACCAGGAGGTTGGGGTCCTTGACGTCGCAGTGCACCACGTCCCGGGCGTGGACGTAGGCCAGGGCCTCGAGTCCCTGGGCCACGAGGGGCACGGCGGTCTCCGCTTCCAGGCGGCCCCCCGGAGCCTGACCCAGCAGCCGCGCGGCGTCGGAGCCTTCCACGTACTCCATGACGATGGCGAGCACGGCCTTGCGGGTTTCGCAGAGGTCGTGCACCTGCACGATGTGGGGATGGTTGAGCCTCGCCTGGACCCGGGCCTCGTCCAGGAGCAGGGCGCAGGCCTCCTCGGGGATGGCGCCCACGGGGAGGATGACCTTGATGGCCCGCTCCACGTCCAGGGCCCGATGGCGGGCCAGGTAGACGGCCCCCATGCCGCCCCGTCCCAGCTCCCGCACCAGGTCGTAGCCCTCCGGCAGGGTCGGGGCGTCCC
>CAYSXG010000365.1:0-3993 GCA_964434895.1 uncultured Solibacteraceae bacterium
GGTGGGTGGTATTCCCCGCCGAGCTGGGATTGGGCGACCCGGTTTTTGTGGTTGGGGATGGTGGAAATGGCCGGGTTGAGGATGTTGCCGGCGCTATCCACGGCCTTGAAGGTGACCAGCCCGTTGGCGCCCAGGATCACGGTCACGGATTGGCCGGAGTCGAGGGCCAGGGAACGGGTGTGCTGGAGCAGGCCCCGGAGGTCCATGAGGGTGGTCCGGGTGGCGCTCTTGGATTTGGGGGTCAGATTGGAAAGGCCCACCCCGACGAGGACAGCGACCAGGGCCAAGGTGACCAGGAGCTCCAGCAAGGAGTAGCCCGACTCTCGGTCACGGCGGCATGAGGCGCTTCTCATGGGACCTCCTCGGAGTCTGAATATCGGCAGGCCCCTCTAGGGGATGAGAAAATGTTAAGTTTTGAATTTAAATGGCTTATTTATATTTACTGAAGAGGGGGCCCGAAAAGAGTGCCAAAAAGAATAAAAAGTAAACACCGCTCAATGACCGTATTTACAAGCGCGAAGTGGCCAAAAATCGATTAATCTGTTTTTAACAAATATTTCGCGGAGCCCTTGCGGAGGGCTCCGCGTCGATCACATCTGCCGGAAGTGGTGCAGGAAGGTGCGGCTCACGGGCAGGACTTCGCGCCGGTACCTCAGGTGGAGGCTCCCGGTTTCGTTGAGGCCCCGGGTGACGTGGCTGACGGCGCGGAGGTTGACCACGACCGAGCGGTGCACCTGCACGAACTGATGGGGGTCCAGTTGGGCCAGGAGCTCCTTGAGGGGGGTGCGGACGAGGCCCTCGCTCGTCTCCCCCCCGGGGCCGTGCCAGGCCACGAGCGTGTACTTCTCGTCCGAGCGCAGGAAGTCGATCTCGTCCACGGGGACCAGGCGCACCGATCTCCCCACCGATACGCGGACCCAGCGCAGGGGGGCGGGGGGCTCGTCGCGGCGCAGGCGGGCCGCGAGCTGTTCCAGCAGGGCCTCGGTCCCCGGGGGCGGTCCCGGCTCCCTTAGCCGCTCCTGCAGGCGCGCGACGGTGTCCGCCAGGCGCTCGGCCTCCACCGGCTTCACCAGGTAGTCCACGGCCCCCTGCTCGAAGGCCTGGACCGCGTAGCGGTCGTAGGCGGTGACGAAGACGAGGTGCGCCCGGCGGCCGATGAGGCGCGCGGCCTCGACCCCCGACAGGCCCGGCATGTGGACGTCGAGGAAACAGACGTCCGGCCGCCGAGCTTCGAAGGCCTCCACCGCCTCGCGGCCGCTGCGCGCCTGGGCCACCACCTCCAATTCCGGCCAGGCCTGTTCGAGCAGGCGCACCAGGGCCCCGCGCAGCAGGGGCTCGTCGTCCGCGATCAAGGCCGTGGGCCGCCGATGGATCATGCGGCGTTCCGCAGGGCGGGAAACACCAGCTCCGCGCGCACGCCGTGGGGCTCGAGGGGAAGGAGCCTCAGGCGCGCCTCTCCGGCGAAGGCCAGATGAAGGCGCTCCTGCAGGTTCGAGAGGCCCGTGCCCGTCCCACCGCCGGCCTTCGGGAAGCCCATCCCCGTATCCAGCACCTCCGCGTGGCAGCGGCCCTCCCGCACCTCCACGCGCACCTCGATGCTTCCGCCCTCCTCGCTGGGGTCGATGCCGTGGCGCACGGCGTTTTCCACCAGGGTCAGGAGGGTCATCGGGGGGCAGCGCAACGGCAGCGCCTCCTCCGCGGCATGCAGGACGAAGCGCAGCCGGTCGGGCATGCGCATGTGCATCACTTCCAGGTAGGCCCGCACCAGGCCGAGCTCCTGGCCCAGGGTGGCGGAAGGCTCGTGGAGGCGGGGCACCGCCGCGCGCAGGTAGGCGATGAGGCTGCCCAGCAGGGCCGAGGCGTGGGGGGAGCCGGTGTCCACCAGTTCCCGAACGTTCGCCAGGGTGTTGAACAGGAAATGGGGCTCCACCTGGGCCTGCAGCAGGCGGAGGCGGGCGTCCAGGGCCCGGCGTTCGAGTTCGCTGCGTTCCAGTTCGAAGGCCAGGGCCTGGCGGCTCGCTTCGCCGCTGATCTGGCGCAGGAGGGCCGACATGGCCATCCATGGCGCCACCAGGAGGCCGAGGAAGGTCAGGAGCCCGAAGCCTTCCAGCCGCTCCTGAACCCGCCAGAAGGGCGGCGCGCCCGGGTGGGTGGTGAGCAGGTAGACGGAGAACGTGCCCAAGGGAATGGCCAGGGCCACGCCCACCACCTGCAGGACCCACCGGGGGAGCCAGGCCGGCAGGCGCTTCGGCCACTGCTCGAGGAGGCCGAAGGCCAGCAGCACCAGGAGCCCCAGCACCAGCGTACGGGACAGCAGGGACCAGGGGCTCGGCTTCCAGCCCGGGCTGAGCAGCAGTCCGAGCAGGAGCGAGACCCCCAGCGTGACGCGCAGCCGTTCCCAACTCAGGACGCGGCCGAAGCCCTCGGCGCGCGTCGCTGGGACCTCGGTATCCATGGCGTCACGATAGCACCCGAGGCCCGCCGCTCGTCCGTCCCGGTCGTGCTTCGTCCTAAGGGATCGGTCCTCCGTCCGAAGGAGTGCCCCGGCCCCGATTTCCCGGGCCATCGTGAAGGCGCGGCCGAGGGCCGGTGGGGGGGAATCCATGGTCTTGAAGGACATCGACGCCTCGCAGCGGAGCGCCGCGAAGGTCGTGGGGTTCGCCCTCGTCCTTGCGATGGGGATCGCGGTCCTCGGCGAGTTCTACGTCTCGTCCGGGCTCATCGTCCCCGGGGACGCCGCGGACACGGCCCGGAACCTCCTGGCGCACGGGACCCGCTTCCGTCTCAGCGTCGCCTGCCACCTGCTTCACGTCGTGACCCTCGTGGCCCTCCTTACGGCCCTGCACGTGATCTTCGAACCCGTGGATCGAGGCCTCTCCCTGATCGCGGCCGGCTGCCGATCGGTCTACGCCTTCACGTGGGTCCTGGCCGCGCTGGATCGGCTCGCTGCCCTGAGGCTCCTGGACGGACCCGCCTACACCCGCGTGTTCGAGGCGGAGCGTTTGCAGGCCCTGGCAAGGCTCCACCTCACCGGAAATTTCGACGCCTACTACGTCGGCCTGCCCTTCTTCGCGCTGGCCTCCCTGATCTGCGCCTACCTGTGGCTCAGGTCCGGGTACCTCCCGCGGCTCTGGGCCGCCTTCGGCGTGACCGCCTCCGCCTGGGGGGTGGGCTGCGCCTTCGCGTTTCTGGTCTTTCCGGACTTCAACCGGCTCGTCGGCGACTGGTGGTTCGATACGCCCCTCGGGCTCTTCGAAGTGGGCACCGGCCTTTGGCTCCTCGCCAAAGGGCTGAGGCCCCCGAGGGCGGTGGAAACCGGGAATGCCGCGCTCCGGAGGCATTCACCCGCAGGCTTGGCCTGAGCGCTCGTTTCGAAGGGGGGAACGTGGGATCGGTCGCCTCGACGACAACGTGGAAGGGGGCCTCGCCGCGATTCAGGGCCAGGGTCGCGGGCTGGACCTACGTGGGCACCTTCCTGGCCGGCGGGTCCTCCCTCGTCCTTCGGGGCGGGCCGGGGCTCGTCACCGGGCTCCTGGCGGGGCTTACCTACGTGGTCGTGACCTTCCTTTTCTACGGCCTCTTCAGGCCGGTGCATCGGGGCATTTCCCTGCTCGCGGCCGCCCTCAGTCTCGGGGGGGTGGTCCTGGGGCCCCTCCGCCTTCTGCACCTGGTGCCCTTCCATCTCAACGCCTTGGTCCTCTTCGGGCTCTACTGCCTCTTGATCGGCTACCTCATCTTGAGGTCGACCTTCCTTCCCCGAGCCCTGGGCGGTCTGATGGTCGTCGCGGGCCTGGGCTGGTTGACCTTCCTCCGGCCCACCTTCGCCGAGCGGCTCTTCCCCTGCAACCTGGCGCCCGGCCTCCTTGGAGAAGGCGCGCTCACCCTGTGGCTCGTCGTGAAAGGTGTGAACGAGCGGCGATGGCGGGAGCAGGAGATGTCAAGGAATCCCGCAGGGCCCGTCCCCTCCGCCCACCCCTAGACCAGGAGTGCCCA
>CAYSXG010000366.1:0-3993 GCA_964434895.1 uncultured Solibacteraceae bacterium
CCCCCCACCCCGATGGCACCTTCACGGGCACGCTGGTGGCCTGGGGGCGCACCCTGACCCTGGTCCGCCAGTGGGCGGAGCCCGCCCCGCCGGAATCCTGGGTGGTGGAGCGGGTGCTGCCCACGTCCGCCTTCCTCCAGCGGGAAGCGCGCACCCCCTATGAGCTCTGGATCTGGGGCGCCCCCAACTGGCCCCAGGGCACCCTGCAGCACCGCCTGATTCCCATGGACATCCCCTCCCAGGAGGCCCTCTGATGGCCGTCCCGGTCCTCAAACTCAACCTCGTCCCCCCGCCGACCCTCTGGCGCCAGCAGCACGAGGCCATCGGATGGGTGGGCTTGGGCCTGGGCATCCTCTCCCTGGCCGGCACCCTGAGCTTCTACGGCCTCCAGACCTGGAAGGCCCAGAAGGCCGCCAAGGAATCGGTGGCCCTGACCCAGAAGGCCCGCCTGGCGGCCCAAAAGGAGGCCACCCTCATCCGGGACCTGGCGGACTTCGACGTGAGCCGGGAAATGCCGCGCTGGCGCCTGGCGGAGCGCATCTACCAGGAGCGCGCCCTGCCCTGGTCCCGGGTCACCGCCGAGCTGGAGCGGAGCCTCGTGGACGGCGTGCGGGTGAAGTCCCTCTCCCGCAGCCGCGCCACCGACGGCTCCGTGGAGATCAAGCTGCGTGGGGAGTCCAAGGCCCGGGAATCCGAGGCGGGCTTCATCGAGAACCTGCAGAAGGACGGCCTCTTTTCCCAGGTGGTCCTCGAACGGGAGGCGGAACGGCAGGGGGGCGGCCAGGATTTCGAGGTGCGCCTGCCCCTGGTGGCGACGCCATCGAGCTACCAGCCCCTGCCCATTCCCGAGCCCAAGCTCCTCTACGACATCATCCCCGCCGGCATGATGGTGAATCCCCTGGCCCCACCCCCGCCGGTGAAGGTGGAAAAGGGGACCAAGAAGGCCCAGGGGGCCGGCCCGATCAAGCCCTCCCCGAAGCCCCAGGGCCCCGCCAAGGACCCGGGGAAGGCCCCCGCCAAGGGCCCGGGGAAGACTCCCGCTCCGGTGAAAGGGAAATGAGATGAGCAGCCCCCTTCGCCAAAGCCAATTCCGCCTCATCGTCGGGATCTCCTGCCTCGGCCTGGGCGGCCTCGTGGCCCTGCTCGTGCTGCCCGACGCCTCCCGCCAGCTCGAAAACGAACGGAGGGCCAGGGCCAACGCCAAGGCCGCCCTGGAGCAGCAGGAAAAGACGCTCAAGGAGTACCAGGACCTCACGGACCAGATCCGCCAGGGCCAGGAGCGCATCCTCGCCCTCGAAAAGAACATGCCCCAGGGCAGCGTCGGCGACCTGCAGTGGACCCTGAGCAAGGCCCTCCACGAGCTGTCCCAGAAGTACGCGGTTCGCCTCCAGAGCATCAAGTACGGCACCCCGAGCCGGGAAGGGGCCAAGGGCACCGACCTGGAGGCCATGGACGTGGAGTTCAGCGCCCTGGGAGTCTTCCAGAACATCAAGCCCTTCATGATGGCCCTCGAAGGCAGCGGCCTGCCCTTCGCCGTGAGCAGCGTCCGCATGGAGGAGAGCCCCGAAGGGGCCCGCCTCTCGGTGACCCTCCGGGCCTTCCGCAAGGCCGGGGCCAAGGATGCCGCCCGAGAGGAGGCGTGATGAGCAAGAACCCCGCTTCCCCTTCCGTGGACGCCAAGGCCTGGTTCCAGGAGCTCAAGAGCAACCGCCGCACCCAGGCGGCCCTCCTGGCCTTCGCGGCGGTGATCACCTACATCTTCTGGCCCGAGCCTCCCAAGAAGGCCCGGCGCCCCGGGGGCGCCGCGGCCCCGGGCGCCGCCTCCCTGGACCCCCGCCAGCTCCAGTCCCTCAAGCGCCTCCCGGATCTCGCCAAGCTGGACCGGGCGGGGCAGCTCCCGGACGAGGAGAAGGTCCACCGCGACCTCTTCCTCTTCGAAGGTGCGGCGGTTCCCCCGGTGCACAAGGAGGCCCCGAACCTCATCCCCATCCCCCCGCCCTCCCCGGAGGAGCAGGCCCAGAAGCAGCTGGCCGCGGACAAGGCCGCGGAGCTCAACTCCAAGCCCGCCAGCCTGCGCTACCTGGGCTACCTGGAGAGCACCCGCAGCGGCCGCCTGGCCAGCTTCATGAAGGCCGACGGGCCGGTGCTCTTCTCCGTCGGGGCCGTGATCGACAAGCGGTGGAAGCTCACCAAGATCCTGGACAAGAAGGCCGAGTTCCAGAACCTCAAGTACCAGGACCTGGTCTACGCCCTCGAAATCAGCGAGGGCGGGGGCCCCGCCCAACCCCAAGCCGTCACCAACGAATTCTGATCCCCTGGATGGAACCATGCCCATGAACCGCGCCACCCTTGCCGCCGCCCGAGGCGCCGCCGTCGTCCTCTCCGTCGTGCTCGCCACGGGGTGCAGCCTTTACAAGGCTCGCCGGGCCTTCGACAACGAACGCTACGAGGAGGCCGCCAAGACCTACCAGGAAATCGTCAAGAGGGACCCCGGCAACGTGAAGGCCCGCATGGGCTACCGCCGCGCCGCCACCCTGGCCGCCGAGAAGCGCATGGAGAAGGCCAAGGAGCTGCAGAAGCGGGGCCAGGAAGAACAGGCCCTCGTCGAGGTCCACCGCGCCCTGGTACTCGATACCAACAACAGCGTGGCCCTGGACTGGATCGCCGCCTACGAGGAGCGCGTGGCCCGCCAGAAGGCCCAGGAGGCCGCCGAGGAGGACCTGGAGACCATGAAGTCCAGGCTGGAGGCCCAGGACGCCCTCCAGCTCAACCCCCGCAGCGGGGAGCCCATCGACCTGAACTTCTCCGCCAAGCGCAACCTCAAGGACGTCTTCGCCGTCCTTTCCAAGGCCTCGGGCGTCAACATCATCCCCCACGCCAGCTTCCAGGACAGCACCGTGAGCCTGGACCTCCGGGGGCTCAGCTTCCAGCGGGCCCTGGACACCCTGATGCTCCAGAACGACCTGTTCTACAAGGTGCTGGACCCCAACACCATCATGGTCTTCAAGGCCAACCCCCAGAACCGCGAGCAGTTCGAGAACCAGCTCATCAAGACCTTCTACCTCTCCAATGCCGAGGTGGACAACGTCCGCAGCGTGCTCACCACCCTCCTCCCCCAGCTCAAGATCTTCACGGACAAGCGCCTGAACGCCGTCGTGGTGAAAGCCAAGCCCAACGAGCTGGCCATCGCCAAGCGCATCGTGAACCAGCTGGACAAGCCCAAGTCCGAGGTGATGGTCTACCTGGAGCTCCTGGAGGTCACCGAGAACACCCTCGAACAGGTCGGCATCCTGCCCACCATCCTCACCCAGAACGGGGACGCCGGGGGCATCTACCGCATCGGCGCCACCCTGGACGACCCCTTCAAGCTGAACCAGAACAAGGGCGCCATCCGCATCAGCAAGTCCGACGTCCGCTTCCTCTTCCCCAACCTGGCCCTGGACGCGCTCAAGAGCAGCGGCGACGCCAAGCTGGTGGCCAGCCCCAACGTGCGCGTGGTGAGCGGGGAGACCGGCGAGGTCAACATCGGCGAGAAACTCACCACCACGCAGTCCTCCCTGGGCGGCCTGCCCGGGGGCCTCGGCGGCAGCACCGGAGCGGCCAGCAGCATCGGCGGGGCCGTGGGCGGCATCCTCAGCGGCGCGGCCCAGACCCAGTTCGGCTACGAGGACGTGGGCGTGAAGATCAAGGTGGAGCCCCGCGTCCACCAGAACGGCGACATCACCCTCAAGATCGAGTCCGAGGTCCGCACCAAGACCAGCGAGACCGTCCCGGGCCGCCCCAACATCGGCCAGCGTGTCATCAAGACCTCCGCCCGCCTGCGGGACGGGGAGACGGCGGTCTTCGGCGGCCTGCTGAAGGAGGAGGAGCAGAAGTCCCTGCAGGGCATCTGGGGCATCACCGATATCCCCATCATCGGCAAGCTGCTGGGCAACCACCACAACAGCAAGGCCAAGACCGACGTGCTCCTCACCATCCGCACCGTCCTGGTCC
>CAYSXG010000367.1:0-3990 GCA_964434895.1 uncultured Solibacteraceae bacterium
GTTTCTTTAATCATGTGGCCCTTTTCATGGACCGTGGCAACGGCCCCGTCCGGGGGTTCCGGCACGGCCATGGTGGTGAGGGCCTGGGAAGTATGCGGGTTGAGGGGGTCACCCCCGCTCAGGGGGACGACCTCCACCCCGCAGCGCCGCACCGCGTCCAGGAACTGCTTCCGGATCAGGTCCACCCCCCCCCTGAAGGCCTCCAGGTCCGGGTAGCTGCTTTCGAGGCCCCGCTCGAAGTTGTCCAGAACCGGCAGGAATTCCAGGAGCACCTTCCGCTCCGCCTGCTCCACGGCCATCTGGGTATCCCGGGCGGCCCGGCCCCGGAAATTGGTGAAGTCCTTGGAAAGCCGGTGGAGCTGGTCCAGCATCTCCTTCTCCCGCACCTCCAGGGCCTTCACCTGACCCAGGGACTGGTCCAGCTGGGCGTGGAGGCCCCGCACGTCGTCGATGACCTCCTTTTGCGCCTGGGCCAGCTCCGCCTCGTCCAGGTTCACGGTGTGGCCCGTCCCGCCCTCGGCTCCGTCGGGCGTGGCCTCCGCCACCGCGTCCGCGAAGGCCTGCAGGTCCAGCCCCCCGGCGTCGTCGAGGCTCACGTCCACCACATCCTCCCCGAGGGAAAGGGCCTCCTCATCCCGGGGGTCCTCTGGTTCTGGCAGGGTTTCAGGATTCATGGGCCCATTGTAGGCCGTGATCCCATCCGCTCAAAGGCCCCAGGGATTTCGTCGGCCCACCTCTTCGGACCACCACTGCAGCCCCCCCAGCAGCCGCCCATAGTCCATCCGCAGGGGGCCCACCACCGCGAAGGTGGCCGCCTCGCCCTGCCCGATGGCCACCGTCCGCACGGCCGTGGCCAGGGGCATGGGGCCCAGGAAGGGGTTCTCGGAGCCCAGGAGGAGGTGCACCCTGAGGGCCGCCGCCTCGGCGAAGGCGTTGAGGAGCCGGGCCAGGCGCTCCTGCTCCTCGAAGGCCCGCACCAGGGCGCGGAAGGCCTCGAGATCCTCGAATTCCGGAAGGTCTCCCAGGGTGCCCAGCCCCGCCACCACCACCGGCAGGTCCGGCTCCCCGGTCCGAAGGGCGCCGGAAAGGGCCTCCAGGCGTTCCCGAATTTCCCGAGCCTCCTGGGCCCGGTCCCGAAGGGAGGCCAGAAGCCGCTGGCGCATCTCCGAAAGGGTGCACCCCTGGAAATGTCCGGTGGCGTAGTTGCCGAGCTCGGCCAGGACTCCCCCGTCGAAGCCCCAGGCATTGTCGACCACCTGGTGCTCCACCTCCCCGGAGGAGCCGATCCAGACCGCCACCACCTTCCGGGGCTCCAGGGCCACGAACTCGAGCTTCACCAGGCGGCTGCGGCTCAGCTTTCGGGGGAGGGCCACGCAGATCCCCTGCATCCCCTCCGAAAGGGCGCGGGTGGCCTGGCGCACCCAGGCCTCGGGGTCCGGGGGGCCCCCCTCGATGGAGGCCCGCAGGCGCTGCTCCGCCGCCCCGTCCGGCTCCACGGGCCGGACCCACCGGTTGACGTAGTAGCGGTAGGCCCGCTCCGTGGGCACCCGTCCCGCCGAGGTGTGGGGCTGCACCAGGAAGGCCTCCTCCTCCAGGTCCGAAAGGACGTTCCGGATGGTGGCGCTGGAAAGAGCCTCCGCCCCGTAGCGCTTGGAGAGGAGGCGCGAGCCCACCGGCTCCCCCTCGACCAGGTAGGTCTCGATGAGGGCCTTGAGCAGCGATTCGTTCCGTGCGGTGAGAGAATGGGACATGGCCAGGGACTTCGGACCCGGCAGGGTCTGAAACCACTATAATCCTTGGACCCTTCCGAAGGAGACTCCCATGAACGCTCGAGGCGCATTCCTCATCCCCGTCCTCCTGCTCGCCCCAGCCTGCGACAAGAAGCTCAGCCCCGAGGCCCAGGCCGCCCAGGACGCTGCCAAGACCGCGGACCAGAAGGTCGCGATGCTGGAAAAGGAACTGGCGGACATCAAGTCGTCCAAGAACGCCCCGGCGGACGCCCATCCCGACGACGTCAAGCACGTGTCCGCGGCCCAGCAGAAGGCCCTGGAGCGCCAGCTCGCCGATGCCAAGCGGCGGGCGGAGGCCAAGAAGCAAGAGGCCCTGCAGCTGGCCCAGCAGGGCAGCCCCAAGGAGGCGGCCCGCCCGGCCACCGTCACCCTCGAGGTGCCCGCCGGCACCCACCTCGCGGTGAGGCCCCTGCAGGACCTGGATACCGAAAAGAACCACGCCGGAGATCCCTGGGAAGGGGTGCTGGCCCAGGACGTGATGGTCAACGGCCAGCTCGTATGGCCTGCCGGCAAGCCCGTACGGGGGGTCGTCACCCAGAGCACCCCCGCCGGCCGCCTCGCCAGCGGCAAGGGGGGCCTGGGCATCCGCCTTACGGAGGTGGGCGACCTGGGCGTGGACACCGACACCCACCTGGTGGTGGGCGGGCCCAAGGGGGACCGGAACGCCAAGATGATCGGCGGCGGGGCCGTGCTGGGGGCCCTGGCGGGCATCCTTTCGGACGGGCGGCACCAGGGGGACCACGCCCTGGGCGGGGCCGCCATCGGGGCCGCCGTCGGGACCGCCGTCGCGGCGGGGACCGCCGATACGGTGATCCGCATCAAGGCCGAAAGCCCCATCACCTTCAGCCTCACCGCCCCGGAACGGGTGGTGGTGAAAAAGCCCTGAGTCTTGAGGTTGGATAAGGAGGCGGCCCCGATCGGGGCCGCCTCTGCTTGTGCTCAGGGCCCTAGATTCATGACTCCATCTGCTGCAGCCGCTCGGCTTCATAGGCGGTGCGCAGGGATTCCAGGATGGGTTCGATCTGCCCGTTCATGAAGGCGTCGATCTGGTGGATGGTGAGGCCGATGCGGTGGTCCGTGACCCGACCCTGGGGGAAGTTGTAGGTGCGGATCTTCTCGCTGCGGTCCCCGGAGCCCACCTGGGACTTGCGCAGGGCGGCGCTGGCGGCGTCCGCCTCGTCCTGGGCCTTCTGCAGGAGGCGGGAGCGCAGCACGGTCATGGCCTTGGCCATGTTCTTGATCTGGCTCCGCTCGTCCTGGCAGCTCACGACGGTGTTCGTGGGCAGGTGGGTGAGGCGCACGGCGGAATAGGTGGTGTTCACGCTCTGGCCTCCCTTGCCGCCGGAGCAGAAGGTGTCGATGCGCAGGTCCTTCTGGTGGATCTCGATGTCCACCTCCTCGGCCTCGGGCATCACGGCCACGGTGCAGGCGGAGGTGTGGATGCGGCCCTGGGTCTCGGTCTTGGGTACCCGCTGCACGCGATGGACGCCGCTCTCGAAGCGGAACAGCGAGTAGGCGCCCTCCCCCTGGATCTCAGCGATGACCTCCTTCAACCCGCCGGCCTCCGCCTCGCTCTCGTCCCGCACCGTGATCTTGAATCCCCGGCGCTCCGCGAAGCGGACGTACATGCGGAAGATCTCGGCGGCGAAGAGGGCCGCCTCCTCCCCTCCCGTGCCCGCCCGGACCTCTAGGATGACGTTGCGGGCGTCCTGGGGGTCCTTGGGCACCAGCAGGCGCCTCAGCTCGGCCTCTCCCTTCGCGAGGGAGGCCTTCAGGTCCGGGATCTCCAGCTCCGCCAGCTCCCTCAGGCCCGGGTCCTGCCCCTTGTCCGCCAGCAGGCCCTCGGCCTCCCCCAGCTGCTTGAGCAGGATGCGCTGGGAGCGCCAGGCCTCCACCACCGGCTCCAGCTCCGCCCGGAGCTTGGTCAGCTCCCTCAACTTCTTGGGATCCCCCACCACCGCGGGATCCTGGAGCAGGGCCTCCACTTCCAGGAAGCGGGCTTCGAGGGCTTCGAGCTGGTCATGCATGGGTCCTCCGAACGGATACAAAAAGCGCGGGCCGACGAATCGGCCCGCCCTGCGGAACGGAAGGGCTAGTTTTCGGCGGGGGCGCCGGGCACGGGGCGCGCCGGTTGCCTGTTGCCGACGTTGCCGGCGAACTTTCCTCCGCGGCCGGGCTGGCTCAGTCGCGTCTAGCTGCG
>CAYSXG010000368.1:0-3649 GCA_964434895.1 uncultured Solibacteraceae bacterium
GTGGGGCCTCACCCAACGCGCCGGTGCGCCTCCCCCGGCTCCAGGGGGCGCCGCAGGCCGCTCGAGGGGTCCAGGCTGAACCAGGCGTGCTGGGTGCGCGGGTCCAGGGGCGAGGGGGCGCCCTCGGCCTCCAGGCGCTGGGCCTGGCGCAGGATCTCCCCTTCGAGGTCGAGGCTCCGCCAGCGCTCCAGCTCCTCCTGGATGGGGCGGCGCAGGGCCGGATCCGTGGGGGAGAAGAGGCGCAGGCCCCGCCGTATCAGGGGGTCTCCGAGGGCGGCGAAGTGCCCCCGCAGGGTCGGTTCCGCAGGGAGGGGCAGGGGCCCCCACAGGGCCTCCGCCTCCCGCTGGTGGGCCGGGGTCCAGGGCAGCCAGCCGGCGGCGGTGCCCGGCGGGGCCTCGAAGGCGAAGCGGTGGCGCCGCAGCCTCGTCCCCTCCAGGGCTACGGTAGAAGCCACCTCCAGGCGGTCGTGGTCCTCATCGGCCATCCAGAAGACGGCCTGGCCCCCCAGGCGCTCGGCCTCCGCCAGCGCCGCCAGGGCCTTGGCCACCGAAAGGGCCGGCGTCCAGCCCGCGCCGATCTGCTGTCCGGTCACCACGATGGGAAGCGCGACGTCGGGAGAGGGGAAGGGCATGGCGAAAGCGTAACCTGGTTGCATGCCCGTTCATGTGGAACCCTGGATCCTCCCTCCTTCGCCGGACCTGGCCCGCCTGGCCATGGAAGTGGCCGACCGCCTGGACGTGGCGGAGCTCCGGGCCTGGCCCGAGGCGCGCAGGGGTGGCATCGGCTTCGGGGACCTGCCCCCCTTCCTGAGCTGGCGAGGGACGGCGGAAGGCCGGAACCATCTGGTGCTCCTGCAGGCCAGGGAGGTGGGGGCCCTGGTGCCCGGCGCGAGGATCCAGGCCCTGCCGGCCTCGTGGCTGAGGGACCTGGATCTCGAGAACCTGGCCCGGCCCCTGGCCCACCATCCGGCCTTCGAAGGGGGCGCCTCGGTGCACGTGCTGCGCCTCCTGCCCCGGGAGGGCGCGCCGGAGGTGCAGGTCCGCCACTACGGCGAGGCCGCGCCGGAGGTGGTGGCGGCGGTGCTGGAGCAGGTCAGTTCCGTGAAGGTGTGGAGCTTCGCGGACTGATCAGCCCTTGGCGAGCCGCTCCAGGTCCTTCCGGGCCTGGGGGAAGCGAGGGCGCAGGCCCAGGGCGGTTTCCAGGGCCTTCACCGCCTCGGCTCGGCGCCCCTGCTTCTCGTAGAGCTGGGCCAGGCGCCAGTGGGTCGCGGCGAGGTCCGGGGCCGTGCCTTCGGGCTCCTGGGCGAGGTAGGCGCGCAGGAGGCCCTCGGCGTGGTCCAGGGACTTGTTCTCGACGATGAGGTTGCGGCCGGCGCTGTAGTAGGGCCAGAGGTTGTCGGGGACCGCCTTGCGGGCCTGGGCCAGGGTGGCCTCCAGTTCCGCCCATTTGCCCTGTTCCGCGAGGATGCCGGCGATTTGGGCGTAGGCCTGGATCCCCT
The DNA here is from genome assembly GCA_964434895.1 of uncultured Solibacteraceae bacterium. Classification (GTDB taxonomy): domain Bacteria; phylum Acidobacteriota; class Holophagae; order Holophagales; family Holophagaceae; genus CAYSXG01. The sequence goes on from CAYSXG010000368.1 coordinate 1,500, forward strand.
GGGCGTTGGCGGCGAGGGCCTGCCGGTAGGAGGCCAGGGCCGCGTCGAGGGCCTGGGGTTTCAGGTTCAGGTGGTAGTTCGCCATGTAGAGGTGGGCCTCGTAGGACTTCCCGTCCCGGGCGAGGACCTGCTGGATGAGGCCCTTGGCGGTCTCGGGCTGCTTGGCGTGGAAGGCGATCTCCGCCTGCATGAGCAGGCCCTCCGCGGGGCGGAGGGCCGTGAAGCGCCCCGCCAGCTCCTTGGCCTTGCCCTCCCCGCCCCCGATGATGGACGGGGCCATGAGGTAGAACTGGAGGAGGTACTCCGAGGGCTCCTTCAGTTCGGGCTTGGAGGCGAGGGCCGTCTCCAGGGCCTTCTTCATTTCCCGGGCCAGGGAGAACTGCCTCAGCTTGCCCTCGGCCACGCTCGCGGCCTGGCCCGCGGCCATGCCCACCTGGGCCTGGAACTCGGGGTCCGAGGGGCGGGCCTGGGCGGCCTTTCGGGCCAGCTCCAGGGCACCTTCGGGATCGCCGAAGGCCTGCTTCACCTTGGACATCCACAGCTGGGCGTAGGGGTCCTCCGGCTTGGCACGCATCCAGCCTTCCACCCGGGTGCGCACTTGCTTCCATCGGCCCTGCTCCTGCAGGGTCTCCAGGGAGGCTTCCTGGGCCACGAGGGCGGGCAGGGCCAGGGTGAGGATGAAGGCAGGACGCAGCATGGGCGGGACCTCGCAACGGGTATCCTCATCCTACGGGAACTCGGGGACGGGCGTTTACCCTTGTACCGGCCATCGGCGCCGACCGTTCGATCGCCCGGGGATTTCGACCGCTCGGCCCTCGCAGGGCCCCGGGAAGCGGCCCTCCTTTTACGCTCAAAGGAACCCAGACCATGGCCGAACAAGCCCCCCCAACTCCTTCCGAGGAAGATCCCATGAAGCTCCCCGCCCTCGCCCTTTCCATGGCCCTCGCGGGGCCCCTGTGCGCCGGCGGCGACGCGCCCCCGCCCGCCGCCGATCCCTACCTCTGGCTGGAGGAGGTCGTGGGCGAGCGGCCCATGGCCTGGGTGAGGTCCCGGAACGCCGAGACCGCCGCGGCCTTCGAGGAGGGGCCCGCCTTCAAGGGCCTGGAATCGGACCTCCTGCGCATCATGGATTCCCCGGCCAAGATTCCCTACGTCGGCAAGCACGGCGACTTCTACTACAACCTATGGCAGGATGCCGCCAATCCCCGGGGCCTCTGGCGCCGCACCACCCTGGCCGAATACCGCAAGGCGGAGCCCAGGTGGGAGGTGCTGCTGGACCTGGACGCCTTGGGCAAGGAGGAAAAAGAGAGCTGGGTGTTCAAGGGCGCGACCTACCTGCGGCCCGGAAACCGGCGCTGCCTGGTCTCCCTCTCCCGGGGCGGCTCCGACGCGGTGGTGGTGCGCGAATTCGATCTGGGGACCAAGGCCTTCGTGAAGGAGGGCTTCCAGCTGCCCGAGGCCAAGAGCAGCGTCGCCTGGATCGACGCGGATACCCTCTTCGTCGGCACGGAGTTCGGACCCGGTTCCATGACCCGTTCCGGGTACCCCCGCCTCGCCAAGGTCTGGAAGCGGGGCACGCCCCTTTCCGAGGCCCGTACAGTCTTCGAAGGAAAGGAGGGCGACGTCTCCGTCTTCGCCTTCCACGATAGTACGCCGGGCTTCGAGCGCAGTTTCGTGGGCCGCAACCCCACCTTTTTCACCAGCGAGCTCCACCTCCTGGGCAAGGAGGGCCGGCTGACCAAGGTGGACGTGCCCGAAGACGCCTCCGCCTCGGTGCATCGGGAGTGGATGCTGGTGCAGCTGCGCACCCCCTGGAAGGTTGGGGGGCGCGACTTCGCCGCCGGCAGCCTCCTGGCCACCCGTTTCGAGGACTTCCTGGGGGGCGGGCGGGACTTCCAGGTGCTCTTCGAGCCCACCCCCGCCACGACCGGCTCAGTCGCGTCCTGCGACGTCCTGGATACCGCCGGCGTTGGCACCCAGGCCTCCTATCACATCAGCACGTGGCGCGTCCGCGGCCCGTCCAACTCCGCCGCCGCCCCGGGCAACGGCAACGGCTGGAACCGCTCCGCAGACCAGCGCCCCCAGGGCGCGCAGTTCCCCACCAGCCCCCGCAAATAACCGGGGATCCCCCTTCCCCGCCCGCCGTAAGA
>CAYSXG010000368.1:3659-3982 GCA_964434895.1 uncultured Solibacteraceae bacterium
TTTTCGAGGACTTCCTGGGGGGTGGGCGGGACTTCCAGGTGCTCTTCGAGCCCCCCCCCGCCACCTCCCTCTCCGACTTCGTCTGGACGAGGGACCGGCTCATTCTCAACGTGCTGGAGGACGTGAAGAACCGCCTCACGGTGCTCACCCCGGGGAAGGGGGCCTGGGCGAGAAGGCCCCTGAAGGGGGCGCCGGCCCTGGGCTCCGTCAGCGCCTGGGCGGAGGACGACGAGGCGTCCAACGTCTTCTTCATGACCGTCACGGATCTCCTCACCCCCCCCACCCTGCTGCGGGGCCAGGCGGGGGCGGCGCCGGCGCCGCTC
>CAYSXG010000369.1:0-3969 GCA_964434895.1 uncultured Solibacteraceae bacterium
GGCCTCGGAAAAGAACCGCCAGATGGCAATCGTGCTGGACCGGAAGGTCACCACCATCCTGGGCGCCCAGGAGAAGCTCTATCATTCCGCCCAGATCACGCGTTCCTTCTCGCCCACCGAGGCTGAGGACCTGGCCCGGACGCTGCGCAGCGGCGCCATGAAAGCCTCCATGCGCTTCCTGGAGCAGACCACCGTGGGCCCCAGCCTGGGCCGCGACTCCATCCATAAGGGCATGGTGGCGAGCCTCGTGGGCTTCGGCACCATCGTCTTGTTCATGATCCTCTTCTACAAGCTGTCGGGCCTCAACGCCATCGTGGCGCTCACCGTGAACGTCTTCCTCATGCTGGGCCTGCTGGCCGCCTTCGGCGCCACGCTGACACTGCCTGGCATCGCCGGCTTCGCCCTCACCATCGGCATGGCGGTGGACGCCAACATCCTCATCTTCGAGCGCATCAAGGAAGAGCTCGGACTGGGCAGATCGGTCACGGCCGCCATCGACGCGGGCTTCGACAAGGCCTTCTGGACCATCGTGGACGCCCACGTGACCCAGATGGTGGCGGCGCTCTTCTTCGCGCTGGGCCCCTTCCCCGGCACCGTGAAGGGCTTCGGCGTGACCCTGGCCATCGGCGTCGCGGCGAGCCTCTTCACCAGCATCTACATGAGCAGGTTCATCTACGACTGGATCCTGGAGCGCCATCCCGGAACCAAGACGATCTCGATCTAGGCGGCCGCCATGAAGATTTTTGAGAACCTCCCGCATTTCGACTTCATGAAATGGAAGGGCACGGCCCTCTCCATCTCCTGGGGCATCATCGTCCTCTGCGTCCTGCTGGTGCGCCCCTGGAACAGCTCCCACCTCAAGCTGGGCATGCAGTTCGTGGGCGGCAACGACATGACGGTGCGCTTCGCCGAGGTGAAGGGCCCCGAGCCCATCCGCCAGGCCCTGGCCGACGGCGGCTTCCCGGACGCCTCCGTGGTGGCCTACGGCGAAGCCGGCGGCGTCCAGGACTTCGCCGTCAAGGTGAAGGCCCGCAAGCAGGACGACCAGAAGGACAGCACCAAGCAGTCCGACGAGCTCAAGGCCATCTTCAAGAAGATGGACCAGGGGGCCCTGCCCTCCCTGAACCTGGAAGGCCCCGCCAGCCTCGCCGACCTGCTGATCAAGGCCAACCCCCTCGCCGCCCCCGGCGACGCGGAGGCCCTCCGGGCCGTGTACCAGCCCATGGCCGACAAGGTCGTCGCGGGCCGGGAGAAGCTGCCGACGGCGCTGTACCGCAGCTTCAGCGAACTGCCCTCCGACCTCCCCGCCGCCGTGCGCGACACCATCGGCAAGGCCTACCGCCCGGGCGTCATCGCGATCCGCAAGAACGAGAGCTTCAGCCCCAGCATCTCCGGCGAGTGGACCGCCAAGACCCTCAAGGCCGTCTTCGGCTCCATGGCGCTCATCCTGCTGTACGTGATGTTCCGCTTCACCGCCAGCTTCGCCATCGGCGGCATCGTGGCCCTCGTCCACGACCTGCTCATGGCCCTCGGCCTCTTCGCCCTCTTCGGCTACGAGTTCAACGTGCCCGTGGTGGCCAGCTTCCTCACCCTGCTGGGCTACTCCATGGCCGACACGATCGTGGTCTTCGACCGCATCCGCGAGAACAGCCATAAGCCGGAATACCGCCGCAAGACCATCAGCGATCTGGTGAACGACTCCATCAACCAGACCCTGAGCCGCACGATCCTCACGAGCTGCTCCGTGCTCTTCGTGTCCCTCTGCCTCTGGCTGCTGGGCGGCCCGGCCCTCAAGGACCTGGCCTTCCCGCTGGTGGTGGGCGTCATCACCGGCACCTACAGCTCCATCTACATCGCCAGCCCCGTCGTCGTGTACTGGGAGAAGTGGTTCCCCTCCAAGGAGAACCTCAAGCAGAAGCACGCCTGATGCGGCGCGCGGCGGCCCTGGTCCTGCCCCTGCTCCTCGCCTGCGGCGGTTCCGCGGGCACGGTGCAACAGCTGCCTTCAGGCCACCGCTTCCGCATCCTGCGGGCAGGCCAGGTGCGCTTCCAGACGACCGGCGAAACCGCGGCCATGCTCGTCTACGAGACCGGGCGCAAACCCGACGATGCGAAGGGCCTGGAGCAGGAGGCCGCGGAGCTGTGGGACTACTTCCGCCCCGAGGTCGAGAAGACGCCCCAGCGCGCCGCCATCAGCCAGGCCAACAGCCCCGAGCGCGGCTTCCGCCTGAAGGGCCAGGCCCTGGCGGGTTTCCAGTGGGTGCGCGAGGCGGACGGCGCCTGGACCCGGAAGATCGAAGAGAAGAAGTAGCTCAGCTTTCCCAGCTCACCCAGCCCGCGCGCCCCGGCGTCTCCTTGCGGGTGACGGCCTTGGCCGGCGGGTTCATGGCACGCAGTTCGGGGAGCCAATCCGCGTGGGTGCGGGCGAGGACGCCCCGGGCCCGCAGGCCAGCGAGGAAGGCGTCGAAGGTCTCCCGCAGCGCGCCGCCCTCCACCTCCGTGTGCAGGGCGTAGACGTTGAGCGCGTCCTCCTTCACCAGGCCCCAGACCTCCTCGTTCACCTGCTCAGGCGTGCGGCCGTCCAGGCCCAGCAGCTCATCCAGCGTGGGCAGCGTGGTGGGGATCTGGAGGGTGCTGAGGGTCCGGCCCTTCACGATGGGATAGAAGGGCGCGTCGCCCCGGCAGTCGCCGGCGTAGTCGAGGCCGTAGCCCTCCTGGATCTCCAGGGTCGAATCGTTGCAGCGCCAGGCGGGGCTCACCGCCCCCTTCGCCCGCTCGCCGAAGGTGTCCTCGAAGGCCTTGTGGGCGGAGGCGTACCACTGCTCCAGCCACTTGCGGGATTTCCGGTCCAGCAGGTCGTGGTACTGCACGTGGTCCCAGGCGTGGATGCCCACCTCATGGCCTGCCGCCAAGGCGGAGCGCATCTCGGCAGCGGCGCGGACATGGATGATAGGCGCCGGCAGCAGGGTGCCGTACATCATGGTCTTGAAGCCGTAGAGCTTCCCCGCGCCCGTGCGGCGCATCTTGGAGAGGAAGCCCTTGCGGAAGATGCGGCGCAGGGCCTTGCCCGAGCTATCCGGGCCGAAGCTGAAGTAGAAGCTGGCCCGCATCTGGTGCTTGTCGAGCAGGCGCAGCAGGGTGGGGATGCCCTTCAGCGAGCCCTCGAGGGTGTCCACGTCCACACGCAGGGAGATCTGTTTCATCGCTCCATCCTGGCAGCCGGGGGCCGGAGGCCGGAAGCCGGATCAGATCCCCAGCGCGAGCCGCTCCGCCAGGGCCGGATGCAGCCCCTCGGCGAGGCTGGCCCGGGCGGCGCCGTCCCAGTCGTAATCCAGGCGGTGGAGGCGCAGGCGCTTGCGGCGCGGGTAGTAGGTCATGAAGGAGAGGCGGCGGTCCCGGTCCCGGGGCTGGCCCAGCGAGCCCGGGTTGGCAAGGTAGCGGCAGTGGGGCTCCAGCTGGAACCACACATCCGATTCCAGGGGCGTCCACTCCAGGGTGTGGGCGCGCTCGTCCAGCACATGGACCCCGGGGAGGTGCGTGTGGCCGAAGAAGCAGAGCTGGCCCTCGAAGGAGTCGAAGGCGCTGAGCGCTTCGTGGCGCCGCAGCACGTAGGCGTCCTCGTCCTCCGGTGAGCCGTGCGAGATCACGTAATCGCCGCCCACCTGCATGGGGCCCTGGGGCAGGTCCACCAGGAAACGGCGCAGGTCGTCCCGCAGCCGCTCGTGGGTCCAGATGGCGGATTCCTTGGCGGGCCCGTTGAAGTCCTCGGCCCCCCCGATGCCGGAGCAGACCCGGTCATGGTTGCCGCGGATGATGACCCTGGGCTTCATCTTCAGCACCCGGTCCAGCACCTGGTTGGGGTGCGCCCCGTAGCCCACCAGGTCGCCCAGCACCGAGAAGCGCTGGATTCCCCGCCGCCGCGCAAAACGAAGCATCGCCCGCAGCGCGTGCAGGTTGGCATGCAGGTCGG
>CAYSXG010000370.1:0-3931 GCA_964434895.1 uncultured Solibacteraceae bacterium
TGAAGGCCACCAGCGCCGCGGACACCACCAAGTCCGCCCAGGCCACGATCACGGTGTCCGCCACGACCCCCTCCTCGGCCTACTTGATGATCCCCGCGGGGCGCCTGAGCGTCCTACGGGCGGACGCGACGGCGGGCAAGGCCCCCTGGCTGACCCTCAAGCAGAACGTGGAGGATAATCTCGCCTCCACGGACGGATGGGATACGGGGGCCGAGAATTTCGCCCTGGCTTACCTGGTGAGCGGGGACGCCCGCTACGGGAGCCGCGCCCTCTGGTGGGCCCAGCAGGCCATGGCCATGGACCTGAGCCGGGACAGCTACTACGACTTCGGGGACATCCTCCGGACCGTGGCCGTCGTGTACAACTACTGCCGTCCCGTCCTCACGGATGCCCAGGCCACGGCCTTCGCCAACTTCCTGGACGCTTCCCCCGACGAACTCTGGTTCCACAACCGGGGCAGCGGCTGGGGGCTGGATAACCCGCGCAACAACTACCACCACAATTTCCTCATGGGTACGGCCTTCGCCGGCTACGCCCTGAAAGCCGCCGGGGATCCCCGGGGGGATCGCTGGATCGCTCTGCTGAAGGACAAGCTCGAGGGCGCCGCCGGGGTCATGAACTACCTGAACAACGGCGTCCCGGGTGGGGACTGGGAGGAGGGCGTGAACTACGCCGAGGGCTCCAAGATGCACCTGGCCATCACCCTGTCCGTGATCGCGTCCATGGGTGGGACGAACTACTTCAACGCCTCCTCCTTCTTCGCCAACACGCCCCGCTTCGCCCTCTACGCCACCCAGCCCGGCGGCCGCTTCATGTACCCGGGCGGGGACCTGGCCCGGGATTCGTCCATGCCCATGACCCCCTACGAGCGGGCCTTCGTGCAGCCCATGGTCTACTGGCTGGCGGATTCCGAAGGCCGGCAGGTGGGCCAGTGGTTCCTGAACCACGTGATGCCCACCTACCTGGACGGCGACCACAGCTTCAGCTTCCGGACGGGCCTGTACCTCGACGTGCTCTTCGGGCTGAGCCTTCCGGAGAAGTCCCGGGACACCCTGCCCCTGTTCTACCGGACCCCCGCCACCAACTGGGTAAACCTCCGTTCGGGCTGGGATGACCAGGCCACCAGCCTGAGCATTTCCGGATCGCCGAGGATCGTCGAAAGCCACCAGCACATGGACACCGGGTCCTTCACGATGTGGAAGGGGGACTGGCAGGCCGTGGAAGCCTCCACCTTCAGCCACAGCGGCGAGATCATGGGTGCCGAAGGCCACAACCTTCTGCGCGTTCCCAACGCGGTCTGGATCACCGACGAGGCGGTGCAGATGCCAGGGCTCCTGCGCTTCGAGGACGCGGGCTCCTTCGCCTACGCCCAGGTGGACGCCACGCGCCTCTACCGGCAGGTCATCAGTTCCGAGGACATCCGGGACCTGCTCAATGAACACACCCGCGAATTCGTCTACCTGCGGCCCAACACGCTGGTGGTCTTCGATCGCGTGGACGCCAAGCCCGAGGCCCAGGGCTTCGCCTGGTGCCTGCACTTCCCCGTATCTCCGACTCTCGCCTCGGGCCGCTACTCCGCCACCTACAACGGCGGGGGCATGAGCCTGGTGCCCTTGCTGGGCGGGGCCAACAGCGTGGTGTCCGACGCGGACCTGGAGGCCGAAACCACGTCCTTCCGCGTGGAGGAGGCGGCCAACGGGCGCTTCCTGAACGTCCTGGAAGTGGCCACGGGCGCCGCCCCCTCCACCCAGGCCTCCCTGCTTTCCACCCCTGGCTTCGTCCAGGGGGCCTTGGTGGGCGGCACCGCCGTGCTCTTCAGTGACCTCCCGAAGGGGGCCGCCCCGACCCTTCCCTTCAGCTACACCGTGCCGGGCACCGGCAGCCTCACCCACGTGCTCTGCAACCTGGGGGGCTCCGTATCGGCCTCCGCCCTGGCGCAGGGGGGCAATACCCTGGTCACCATCTCCGCCGGCTCCACCTACACCCCGGATGCCAACGGCCTGGTGACCTTCAGCCTCTCCCCCTCGGCCTCCGCGGGCCCGACCATCACGGCCTTCAGCGCCACCCCCGCGACCATCACCGCGGGCCAGAGCGCGACCCTCGGTTGGACCGTGAGCGGGGCCACGAGCCTCAGCATCAATAACGGCGTGGGCGCCGTCACCGGCTCCAGCGTGGCGGTCTCCCCGACGACGACCACCACCTACACCCTGACGGCCACCAACGCCGGCGGCACCAAGACCGCCACCACCACGGTGACCGTGAACACGGTGCAGGTCGTGTCCGTGGCCCTCTCCCCCACCGGCGCCAGCCTCCAGACCAGCCAGGCCCAGGCCTTCACGGCCACGGTGACCGGCGCCAGCAATGCCGCCGTCGCCTGGAGCGTGGTCGAGGTCGGGGGCGGGACCATCACCTCCGGCGGCCTCTACACGGCCCCCGGGGCGGCCGGGACCTACCATGTGAAGGCCACCAGCGTCGCCAATCCCTCCCAAAGCGCCACGGCGGCCGTGACGGTCACCGGAAGCGCCAACGGGGGCAGCGCCCCGACCATCGCCTTCGATTCCCCGGCCCCCGGGGCCACGGTGGCGGGCAACGTGTCCCTCTCCTGCCTGGCCTGGGACGCCGCGGCCACGGGCCGCGTGGAGCTCTACCTCGGCGACCAGATCGTGGACCTGGTCCGGGACGGCCGTCCCCCGGAATCCCCCCAGGGCACGACCTTCACGTTCAACTTCAACACCCTGCAGCTCGCCAATGGCTCCAGGACCCTGAGGGCGGTGGCGGTGAACACCAGCGGCGTCTCCGCCCAGGCCTTCCTCACCCTGAACGTGGCGAACCCCGCTCCCGCGGCCGCCATGAACCCGCCCACGGCCACCCTGCTTCCGGGCCAGGTCTTCGATTTCTCCGCCGTGAACACCCCCAACGTGCAGATCTGCGATTGCGACAGCTTCTACCAGCGCATGCTGGTGGCCACGGGGGGGACGGTGGAGACCGGGGAGCAGGACGCCGCGACCAACACCATCCACGTGATCTACACGGCCCCCGCGGCCCCGGGGACCTACAAGGTCCGCATCGGCAACTCCACCACGCCCGCCCAGTTCCTCGAGTCCACGGTCACGGTGGTGGCGGACACCCATCCGCCGGTGCTGAGTTTCGCGGCGCCGACCGGGACCCTGAGCGGCATCGTGCCGGTGCACGCCAGCGCCACCGACGACGCGGGGGTCCAGGGCATGCAGTTCCTGCTGGACGGGAAGCCCTGGGGTTCCGCGGGTCAGCCGGGCATCACCAGCATGGACATCCCCCTCAACACCCGCCTCCTGAGCAACGGCTCCCACACGCTGGCGATCCAGGCCTGGGACCTCGGCGGCAACCGCGCCACCTCCCCCGCGGCCTCCATCCAGGTCCAGAACGCGGCCCCCGCGGCCCGGGACCGCGCCTTCGAGGCGCCGGCCCAGACCAGTGGACAGATCGCCGTTAAGCTCTACCCCACCGAAGGGGTGGCCCCCGGGAGCTCCCGCCTCGTCACCTTCGGGATGCCCTTCCCGCGCGGCTCCCTGTCCGCCGCGGACCTGTCCAAGGTGCGGGTCCTGAAGGGGGCCACGGAACTCCCGGCCCACGTCGAGCTGCTCACCCCTTGGCGTCACCTGACGGACGCCAGCAAGGACGGCACCTCGGTCCGCGTGGCCCGGATCCAGTTCCAGACCGCCCTGAGCGCCGACAACCGCTCCAACCCCGCCGTCTACGCCTACGACACGGTCACCGTGGAATGGGGCCAGCACGCCCGGACCCTGGACGTGCCCGCCCTCCAGGACCCCCGCTCCGGGTGGCACACGGCCGACGGAGGCAGCTACGTCGCCGCCGACAGCGTGATGGAGCCCGACGTGTTCGCCGTGCTCCCGGCCTCCTGGCTTTGCCAGGGGATCCTCAAGCCCGGGCG
>CAYSXG010000371.1:0-3923 GCA_964434895.1 uncultured Solibacteraceae bacterium
GGCTCCGGGTCACCCCCCACGCCCGGGCGGGGCTGGGGGGGGCGCGCCGGCCCGTCGGGGGGGCCGGGCCGGCCCTGGACCGGGGGCCCCCGGGTCCCTGGCGGCTGGTCCTGCTGGGGGCCTCCACCGGCGGCCCCAGCGCCGTGCTGGAGATCCTCCGGGGCCTGCCGGCGGGCTTTCCCCTGCCCATGCTGCTTGTGCTGCACATCAGCCGCCCCTTCGGCGGGGAATTCGCCGCCTGGCTGAACGCCAATTCCCCCCTGCCGGTGCGCTACGCCCGGGATCTGGAGCCCCTTCCCCGTCCCGGTCGGGGGGAGCTCCTGGTGGCCCCGCCGGACCGCCATCTGGTGCTGGAGCGGGGTCGGCTTCGCCTTTCGGAGGCGCCGGAGCGTCACTGCTGTCGACCTTCGGTGGACCTGCTCTTCGAATCCGCGGCCCAGGAGATGGGGGCGGAAACCATCGCCTGCCTGCTCACGGGCATGGGAAGGGACGGGGCCGAGGGCCTGGCCCGGCTGCGGCGGGCCGGGGCCATGACCCTCGCCCAAGACGAGGCCACCTGCGTGGTCTTCGGCATGCCCCGGGAGGCCATCCAGCTGGGGGGGGCCCGCCAGGTCCTCCCCCTTCCATCCATCGCGCCGACCCTCGCCTCCCTGGCGGGCGTGACCGCGGGAGGGCGCCCATGAGCCCCAACGTGTTGGTGGTGGACGATAGCCTCACGGTGCGCATGGACCTTCAGGAGGCCTTCGAGGCCGCGGGCATCCCGGCCACCGCCTGTGCCACCCTGGCAGCGGCGCGGCGGGCCCTGGCGGAGGCGGCCTTCGGCCTGGTGGTGATGGACGTGCAGCTGCCGGACGGGAACGGCGTGGACTTCCTCGAGGAGCTGCGCTCGGAGGCGGCCACCGCCAAGGTGCCGGTCCTGCTCCTCTCCACCGAGGCGGAAGTGGGGGACCGCGTCCGGGGCGTGCGGGGGGGGGCGGACGACTACGTGGGCAAGCCCTACGACCGGACCTTCCTCCTGGCCCGGGCCCAGGAGCTGCTCCGTCCGAAGGAGGAGGGTACCCGGGAGACGCCGTTGATCCTGGTGGTGGACGATAGCCTCAGCTTCCGCGAGGGGCTTCGGGCGGGCCTGGAGGCCGAGGGCTATTCGGTGCTCCTGGCGGCCAACGGGGAGGAGGGCCTGAGCCTGGCGGCGGCCTCCCGCCCGGACGCCCTGCTGGTGGACGCGGGTCTGCCCGGCATCGACGGGCTCACCCTCGTCCGCCGCGTGAGGATGGACGTGGCCCTGAGTCGCACCCCCTGCCTGCTGCTCACGGCCTCGGAGGGGCCCGGCTGCGAGGTCAAGGCCCTGGAGGCCGGGGCGGACACCTTCATCCAGAAGACCGAGGACATCGCCATCCTTCTGGGCCACCTGGGCGTCATGCTGAGGGGGGTCGAGACGGGCCGGGCCTTCGGGAAGGTGCCCAGCCTCTTCGGACCCAAGCGCATCCTGGCCGTGGACGATAGCAACACCTTCCTCCAGGAGCGGGCGGACCAGGTGCGCCAGGACGGCTACGACGTGATCCTCGCCAGCTCCGGCTCCCAGGCCTTGGAGGTGCTGGAGGTGCAGGAGGTGGACTGCATCCTGCTGGACCTCGTCATGCCGGGCCTCTCCGGCGAGGAGACCTGCCGGCGCATCAAGGCCTCCCCGACCTGGAGGGACCTGCCCCTGGTGATGCTCACGGCCCGGGAGGACCGCGACACCATGCTCCAGGCCTTCAACGTGGGGGCGGACGACTACATCCCCAAGTCCAGCGATTTCGAGGTGATCAAGGCCCGGGTGCGGGCCCAGATCCGCCGCAAGCACTTCGAGGACGAGAATCGGCGCATCCGCGAGGAGCTGATCCAGAAGGAGCGGGAGGCCCTGGAGGCCCGGGCAGCCCGGGAGCTGGCCCAGGCCCGCGCCGTGCTCCTGACGGCCCTGGAGAACGCCAACCGGGAGCTGGAGGCCTTTTCCTACTCGGTCTCCCACGACCTCCAGTCCCCCCTTCGGGCCATCGACGGCTTCAGCACCATTCTGATGAAGGAATACGCGCACAGCCTGGACGACAAGGGGGTGGGCTACCTTAAGCGGGTCAAGGAGGGCGTCCAGCGCATGGCGCAGCTCGTGGAGGCCCTGCTCCGGCTCTCCCAGATCTCCCGGGCGGAACTGAACCTCGGTCCCGTGGATCTGAGCGGCCTCGTCCAGAGCATCGCCGGGGACCTCCAACATGGCCAGCCGGAGCGGGAGGTCACCTTCCGGATCCAGGAGGGGCTGCAAGCGGAGGGGGACGGGCCCCTCATCCGGGCCGCCCTCGAGAACCTGCTGCGGAACGCCTGGAAGTACTCGGGCAAGCGCCCCCACGCCACCATCGAGTTCGGGTCGAAGCCGGGCGAGGCCGTGCCCACCTACTTCGTGAAGGACGACGGGGCGGGCTTCAGCATGGCCCAGGCTGCCAAGCTCTTCGCACCCTTCCAGCGCCTCCACGCCCGTTCGGACTTCGAGGGCACGGGCATCGGCCTGGCCACCGTCCTGCGCATCATTCGCCGCCATGGGGGCCGGATCTGGGCCGAGGCGGAGGTGGACGTGGGCGCCACTTTCTACTTCACCCTCCAGCCCGTCCCCGTCGGGTAGGGCGGTGGCGGACCGACCCCAGGATCGCCTGGTGCGGACCTAGGCAATCCGCGTAATCTGCGGTTCCATGCCCAAGCTCCGTCTTGACCAGCTCCTCGTCCAGCGCGGCCTCTGCGAGACCCGGGCCAAGGCCCAGGCGAGGATCCTGGCGGGGGACGTGCTCATCGACGAGCGCCCCGCCACCAAGGCCGGGATGGCGGTGGAGGAGGGGGCCAATCTTCGCCTGCGGGGGGAGGCGCTGCCCTTCGTGTCCCGGGGGGGCCTCAAGCTTCAGGGGGCCCTGGATCTCTGGGGCATCGACCCCACGGGCTGGACCTGCTTCGACGCCGGCGCCAGCACCGGCGGCTTCACCGACTGCCTGCTCCAGCGCGGCGCGGCGAAGGTCTACGCGGTGGACGTGGGCACCAACCAGCTCCACTGGAAGCTCCGCTCGGATCCCCGGGTGGTGTGCATGGAGCAGGTGAACCTGCGGACCTGGGAGTCCGGGCGGATTCCGGAGCGCTGCCGCCTGCTGGTGGCGGATCTCAGCTTCATCTCCCTGCGGCTGGCCATCCCGCCCGTCCTGCCCAGCCTCACGGAGGACGCCGAGGCCGTGCTGCTGGTGAAGCCCCAGTTCGAGGCGGGCCGGGAGGACGTGGAGAAGGGGGGCATCGTGCGGGACCCGGCGGTGCACCAGCGCGTCTGCCAGGAGATCTGGGCCTTCTTCGAAGGCACCTCCCTGCGGCCCCGGGCCCTGGCGGAAAGCCCCATCAAGGGGGGGGAGGGCAATACGGAATTCCTGCTCCACCTCCGCCGGGAGTCCCCCTCCCCCGAGGAAGAAGGCCGACGGATATGAGGACCAAATCGACCCATCAAGAGACTCGCCACAAATGGCCAAAAAGGCTGGTCAAACCGCGGAAACCCACCCGAACACCGAGGGACCCCGATAAGGCCAAGGCCCCCCCGGTCGCGCCAGGCTTCGGCGACCGCCTCCGAAAACTGCGGGAGGACTTGGGGGTGACCCGAAGGCGTCTCGCAAAGGAGGTGCGGGCCTCGTACACCTCGGTGAGCCAATGGGAGAGGGAGAAGATAACCCCGAGCATCGCATTCATCGAGGCGCTCGCTCGTGCGCTTGGGGTATCCCGGGAATTCCTGGAGCAAGGCATCTCGGGGGCAGCTGGATCTGCCGATCCATCCCCGTCCCCGGAGCGAGCCATACACGAATTCCTGCAGCCAGCTTCGGTCGCGCGCATCGAGCGACGCGGCGAAGCGCTGGACGGCCACGTCCAGAAGG
>CAYSXG010000372.1:0-3508 GCA_964434895.1 uncultured Solibacteraceae bacterium
CCACCGGCAGGGGGTCCCGATGGACGCTCCCCCCGCTCTCCGCCAGGGCCGCCCCCAGGTTCCGCAGGGCCTGGTCCAGCACCTCCTCCAGGGGCGTGGGCTCCATGGGGCTGGCCTCGCTGCTGACCCGGGCGTAACTGAGGAGGTCGTGGATGAGCTGCTGCATGTGCTGGGCCCCCTTGACGGCGAAGTCGATGAACTCGTCCGTTTCGGGATCCAGCCTTCCCCGGTTCCGCTCCGCCATCAGCTGGGTGAAGGCCGTCACCATCCGCAGCGGCTCCTGGAGGTCGTGGGAGGCCACGTAGGCGAACTGCTCCAGCTCCTGGTTGGACCGCACCAGCTCCACCGCCCGCTTCTCCAGCTCCCGGTGGGCCTCCATCACCTCCTCGGTTCGCTGCTCCACCCGGGCCTCCAGGTCCGCAGAAAAGCGCCGGATCTCGGCCTCCATGGCCTTGCGCTCCGTGATGTCCCGGATCAGGGCGGCGAAATAGCGGTCCTCCCCCTGGACCCAGCTGGACACCGTGAATTCGATGGGAAAGACCGTCCCGTCGCTCCTCAGGCCCTCCAGCTCCAGGGCCCTCCCGAGGATCGGGGTCTCCCCGGTGTCCCGGTAGCGATCCAGGCCCCTTTCGTGAAGGGCCCGGTAGCGGGGGGGGATGATGATGGCCACGGGCCTGCCGAGGGTGGCCGCCTCGTCGAGGCCGAACATCGCCTTCGCGGCCGGGTTCCAGCTGATGATGCGCCCCTGGGAATCCGAGATCAGAATGGCCTCGTAGGCCGTCTGGGTGACGGCCCGGTAGCGGTGTTCGGACTTGGCCAGGCGGTCCTCGGCCCTCCGACGCTCCCCCACCAGGGCCGCGAATCCCAGGGAAAAGGCCGAGGTCACGGCGATGAAGCCCTGGAGGAGGGCCACCTTTTCGTTGAGATCCTCGAAGCCCGCGTAGGCGCCCGCCCCCCGGGCCGTGCCCCAGATGGCCAGGGAGCCGGCCAGGAGGTTCGCCACCGTGGCCCCGGGAGGGCCGAAGCTGTGGGCGGCCAGGATCACCCCGGGCAGAACGAGGAAGGCCAAGGGGGAGAAGCGGGCCTCGCCCCCATTGGGCATCAGGAAGACCATCCCCCCCAGAAGGCCGATGGACAGCAGGATCCCCACTCCCTTCGCCCCGTCCGAAGGGGCCCATTCGGTCCAGGGCCGCCGGCTCCACACCAGGATCAGCGGAGCCAGCACGAGGGCCCCCATGGCGTCCCCGGTCCACCAGGTCCACCAGGCGAAGCGGAGGTGCGCCCGGGGAACGAGGCCGCTCGAGGTGATCACGAGGGCCCCGTTGGTGGCGCTCAGCATGGGGGCCAACCCCACCGCCAGCACCCCCAGGGCCACCACGTCCCGCAGCCGGCAGAGGCTGGGGTCGAAGCCCTTCCACTGGCGCATCATCCAGCCGGCCGCCAGGGCCTCGGCCGTATTCCCCGCGGCGATCCCCGCCGCCACGCTCCAGGGCAGGGGGGAGATGAAGGCGTTGGCCAGGAAGGCCCCCAGCAGGACTCCGGGGGCCATCCGCAGGCCCCCGATCATCACCGCCGCGATGGCGATGCCGGTCGGGGGCCAGAGCGGCGAAACGTTGGCCCCCGCGAAGGCGAACGCCAGCCCCACCTTGGCGGACAGGGCGTAGACCACCGCCAGGGCGGCCAGGGCGGCGCCGTAGCCCAGGCCGCGGAGTCCCGGGCCTCCCGTAGGAGCGCCTTCCGCGGGATTCCTGGACGCATCCATCGAGGACGGGGTCCCATGGGCGAGGGGTGGGGGATCGGCCGGGAGGGCGCAGGCCAAACCCGACCAGGCTGGTAAAGCATATTTCTTCCCCACCCTTTCGGCCCGCCCCCCCTCCTTAAGGAATTTCGGAGCGCCGAAAAATCACTTCGTTCCCCCTCCCGCGGACTTCGCGCCCACTTCCACCACCCGGCGCTTGGCGGGCAGGTGGCCGTCCGCTAGGTAGCGCCGGACCCCCGAGGCGATGGCCTCGGCCACCCGCTTCCGGAAGGCCGGGTCCCGGAGCTTGGCCTCCTCCCGGGGATTGGAGATGAAGGCGGTCTCCACCAGGATCGCGGGCATGGCGGCCCCCCGCAGCACCACGAAGGGGGCCTGCTTGACCCCCCGTTCCCGGATCCCGCCCAGCCGGTTCAGCTGGGCCTGGACCGACACGGCCAGCCTTTCGGAATCATGGAGGAAGGCCTTCTGGGCGAGGTCCTCGAGGATGCTGTCCACCACGTCCCGGCTGGGCAGGGCCCCGCCGCCCCCCGAAGCGTTTTCCAAAGCGGCCACTTCGTCCGCCTCGGCGTCGGCCTTGTCCAGGGCCAGGAAGTAGACTTCGGATCCCCGGGCTCCCCGGGCCCGGGAGGCGTTGAGGTGGAGGCTGATGAAGAGGTCCGCCCCGGCGTCGTTGGCCAGCCGGGGCCGGTCCCACAGGGGGATGAAGGTGTCGTCCCCGCGGGTGAAGGCCACCTCGAAGCCCGCGGCCTCGAGCCGATCCCCCAGGGCCTCCGCCAGGAGCAGGGCCGCGGCCTTCTCCGTGAGCCCCTTGGGCCCCTTGGCCCCACGGTCCTCCCCCCCGTGGCCCGCGTCCACCATCACCTTCATCTTCCCCCCCGGCCCCTGGGCCCCGAGGGCCGGAGCCAGTAGGCTGAACGTGGCGAGGGCCAAGGCCCTGGGCCACTGAGGCGGGAGTCCGGGAATGGCGCAGAGTGTGAAGGGCATGCGGGATCTTTTTGGGGCGGAGCTGCGGTGGTTCCAGCACATCGAGGATACCGCGCGGCGCTGCTTTGAACGCCACGGGTACCGGGAGATCCGCACGCCGATCCTGGAGGAGCTGGAGGTCTTCAAGCGCAGCGTGGGGGACAGCTCCGACATCGTGAAGAAGGAAATGTACGACTTCACCGACAAGGGGGGTCGCCAGGTGGTCATGCGGCCCGAGAACACGGCCGGCGTGGTGAGGGCTGCCGTGCAGCACAAGCTCCTCCACAGCAGCGACCCCCAGCTGCTCTACTACATCGGCCCCCAGTTCCGCTACGAACGCATGCAGGCCGGTCGCTACCGCCAGTTCTGGCAGATCGGCGCCGAGAGCTTCGGCGTGGCCACCCCCGAGAGCGACGCCGAAAGCCTGGTGATGCTCTACGACTTCCTGCGGGACCTGGGCCTCCACAAGCTCACCTTCTCCCTCAACTCCGTGGGCACCCCCGAAAGCCGCCCCGCCTTCCAGGCCGCCTTCCGGGCCTTCTTCGAGGGCCGCCAGGAGCGCTTCTGCGGCGACTGCCACCGGCGCATCGAGGAGAACCCGCTGCGGGTGCTGGACTGCAAGGTGGAGGGTTGCCAGGCGGCCCTGGAGGGGCACCCGCTCATCTCGGACTTCCTGGACGAGGCCTCGCGAAAGCACCACGAACGCCTCAAGGGCCTCCTCGCGGAGCTGGGCGTGCCCTTCGAGGAGAATCCCCGGCTGGTGCGGGGCCTGGACTACTACACCAA
>CAYSXG010000372.1:3518-3921 GCA_964434895.1 uncultured Solibacteraceae bacterium
CCGAGCGGGATTTGTGGCACCCAGGCGCCGACCCGTGGTGGGGGCAGCAATGACTGGCCGGTGAAGAACCGGGGGGGCCCCGAGGGTGCCGCTTTCGGGTGGGCCATCGGCCTGGACCGCCTGGCCCTGCTGCTGCAGACCCTCCAAGGCGAGGCCCCGGCCCGGCCCCCGGCCCTCCTGATCCCCCTGGGGGAGGCCGCCTCGGCCACGGCCCTCCGGCTGGCCCGGGGATGGTGGGCCCAGGGGGTCCATCTCCAGCTCGAGACCCGCGGCGGGGCCCTCAAGAAGTCCCTGGCCCCGGCCAACCCCCAGGGCCCCCGCCGGGCCCTGAACCTGGGGGACGGGGAGCTCGAGAAAGGAGGCGTTGCTGGCAAGGGGCCGGGCACCGAGGCCCCCGAGGGGG
>CAYSXG010000373.1:0-3910 GCA_964434895.1 uncultured Solibacteraceae bacterium
GGGGCGGGATTGTGGGGCCGTCTGCCATGTTACCGTGAAGGCCCTTTCTTTCCGGTTGCACTGGCCCCGAATCCGTTCCCGCGGCCTCCTCCAGGCGGGCCTCCTGCTTTCAGGGAGGGCCCCCGAGACCCCCTTCCCGGTGGACCGGGCCCGCCTGATGTCGGACCTGGGCACCCTCGCCGCCCCCGCCATGGAGGGCCGGGCCCCCGGAAGCGCGGGGAGCCGCCGGGCCCAGGCCTTTCTGCGCCGGCGCTTTCGGGACCTGGGCCTCCTCCCCTTCGGATCCGGCTTTGGGCAGTCCTTCCCCCGGGGGAAGGGGCGGCCGGGACTGAACCTGCTGGGCTACCTGGAGGGCCGCGGGCATCCGGACCGGGCCATCGTCCTGAGCGCCCACTACGACCACCTCGGCATGCAGGGGGGAAGGCTGCACCCGGGGGCCGACGACAACGCTTCGGGGGTGGCGGCCCTTCTGGCCCTGGGAGCCTATTTCAAGGCCCACCCCCCCGTCCACACCGTGATCCTGGCGGCCTTCGACGCGGAGGAGGAGGGGCTGCTCGGGGCCAAGGCCTTCCTGGCCTCGCCCCCCCTGCCCAAGGAGCGGATCCGCCTGAACGTCAATTTGGACATGGTGGGGCGCAACGCCAAGGGGGAGCTGTACGTGGCGGGCACGTCGGTCTGGCCGGCCCTGAGACCGGTCCTGGAGGAGGCGGCCCGCCACGGCGCCGTGACCCTGAGGCTCGGCCACGACCGGGGAAGGGGACACGAGAACTGGACCTGCGAATCGGACCAGGGCCCCTTCCACGACGCCGGCATTCCCTGGCTCTACTTCGGGGTGGAGGATCACGAGGACTACCACCGGCCCACGGATACCGTGGACCGGATCGAAGCGGGCTTCTTCCTCCGGGCGGTCCGGACCGTGCTGGAGGCCGTGGTCCGGCTGGACGCGTCGGAGCTTCCGGCCCCCCGGCCCTGACTACTTCAGCAGGGCGTCCACGCTGGCCTGGGCGATGGGGTGGTAGCCCGCCCTGGCCTTGGCGTAGATGGCCCGGGCCCTTTCGAGTTGGCCCGTGCGCTTGAGCTCCGCGTAAAGGGGGAGGATGAGCTTCCTGCGCCCGATGCCCGTGAGGTAGGCCTCCAGGCGGGCATCGGCGGGAGCGTAGGCCTTGCGGATGGCCAGGAGCAGCCAGAGGTGGGCCACTTCGGCGTTGCCGGTGGCCGTGAGATGAAAGGCCCCGTCCAGTTCGGACATCTGCTCGAAGGTGAGGCTCGGGGGCAGGGAGTTGAGGGCGTGCTGCCATTCCTGGGTGCTCCAGTCCCGGGTGGGGATGGCGCGGGCGGGGATGCGGCCCTCCAGCCAGGGCCCGAGGGCGGCCTCCACCGCCGTGAAGGCGCCGCTGGCGGGCCGGGGCGCGGAGGTGGGCAGGCCGCTGGTGTGGATCCACGCCATCACGGGCACCTCCCCGTTCTTGGGGGGGAACTTGCCCAGGAGGTGGGCCTGGAGGTAGGCCTCGAAGTCCGCCGTCGTGATGCTCTGGAAGGCGAAGTGGGCGAAATAGCCTTTGACGAAGGCGTCGAAGGCCTCCCGGCCGTAGACCTCCTCCAGGTGCCGGAGGAAGAGGGCCCCCTTTTCGTAGGGGATCTTGGTGAGCCCGTCGTCGGGGTCCCGCCCGTCGAGGTCCACGTGGAGCCGCGTGTCGTTGGGGGGCAGGGTGTCCAGCTCGTGCTGGAGGTCCCGGCGCCCGAGCACCGCCTCCATCTCCTCCCGGTCCCTCCCGTAGACCGCCTCCACGATGCGGCGTTCCACGTAGGTGGTGAAGCCCTCGTTGAGCCAGATGTCGCGCCAGGTGGCGTTGGTTACGAGGTTGCCGCTCCAGCTGTTGGGCTGCTCGTGGGCCACGAGGCCCACGAGGCTCCTGTCCCCGGCCCGGATGGTGGGCGTGGGGAAGGTGAGGCGGGGGTTCTCCATCCCGCCGAAGGGGAAGGAGGGGGGCAGGATGAGCAGGTCGTAGCGGCCCCAGCGGTAGGGGCCGTAGAGCTTCTCGGTGGCGGCCACCATCTTTTCCGTGTCCTCCAGCTCCCGGGAGGCCAGGGGCAGGACCGACGGCTCGGCGTAGACGCCGGTGCGGGAACCCAGGGCACGGAAGTCCAGGTCCCCCACCGCCAGGGCCAGGAGGTAGGTGGGGATGGCCTGGGGCATCTTGAAGCGGTAGTCGCCGTTCCGGGGGGCCTTGGGATCGTTGGCGGCGCTCATGACCGCCCGCAGCTCCGGAGGGGTCCGGATCCGGGCCGAGTAGGTGATGCGCACGGCGGGGGAATCCTGGCAGGGCACCCAGCTCCGGGCGTGGATGGCCTGGCTCTGGCTGAACAGGAAGGGGTGTCCCTTGCCGGCGGTCTGGGCCGGGCTGAGCCACTGCAGGCCCGAGGCTTCCGGCGAGGTGCGGTAGTGGATCCGAAGCAGGGTCGCCCCCGACGCCAGCTGGACCTCCAGGGGCGTGCCCAGGATGGGGTCGGCCTTGCCGAGACGGAAGGCGGCCTCCGTCCATAGCTTTCCATCCTTGGAGGACTCGGCTCCGCTCACCGCCAGGTCCCGGGTGTCCAGGACCACCTGGACGGCCTTGGGGTCCAGGCGCAGGAGCCTCAGGGTCGCCGTGCCTTCCAGGACCTTGTGGGGGAAGTCCACCCTCAGGTCCAGGTCCACGTGCGTGGTCCGGACCTGGCGGGCGTTGGCGAAGGAGTGGACGTCCCGGACCTCGATCAGGGCCTTCTTCGGCGGCGAGAGGGGCAGGGGCCGGGGCAGACCTCCCTCCTGGGGATGCGTGGCCGCGAGGCCCAGGGGCAGGAGGGAGAGGAGTAGGGCGCGCATGGGGTCTCCAAGGAAAGCATCGCAAAGGGAGGGACGCCTGGCGAGGGCGGGGCTCAGCCCCCGAGAACCTGCACCAGGCCCGCCTGCACCCCGGGGGTTCCGGCGACGATGTTGCCGGTCTGGAACCACTCCCCTCCGCCGTCCCAATCGCTGACATGCCCCCCGGCCTCGCTCACGAGCAGGACCCCCGCGGCCATGTCCCAGGGCTTGAGGCCCAATTCGAAGTAGCCGTCGAAGATGCCCGCGGCCACGTGGGCCAGGTCCAGGGCCGCGGCCCCGGCGCGCCGCAGGCCCTTGGCCCGCGGGAAGACCCGGGCGAAGGCCTCCAGGAAGCGGGGGAAGCGGTCCCCCAGCTGGTAGGCGAAGCCCACGGCCAGGAAGGCGCCGTCCAGGGCAGACTGCCCGGAAACCCGCATGGGCTGGCCGTTCCATCGGGCCCCGCCGTCCCGGGTGGCCTCGAAGCAGTCCCCCTTCAGGGGGTCCAGAACGCAGGCGGTGACCGGGCCCTCGGCGTCCCAGAGGGCCACGGAAACGCACCAGTGGGGAAAGCCCTGGACGAAGTTCAGGGTGCCGTCCAGGGGATCCACGATCCATCGCCGGTCCGGGTCCCCGCTGGCGCCACCCTCCTCCCCGAGAAAGCCGTACTGGGGAAATCGGAATTCCAGCTCCTTCCGGACCGCGGCCTCGCTTTCCTGGTCCGCCACGCTCACGAGGTCGTTCTTGGCCTTTTCGCTGATGGAGCCGGGCGGGAGCCTGCGGAAGTGGTGCATGAGCACCCGACCTCCGGCCTCGGCGGCGGCTAGGCAGGCATCGCGCTGGGCGTCGAACATGGACTCTCCTTTCGGGGACCGGATCAGGGCAGCTCTTTCCAGGCGCAGCCCAGGCGTTGGGCCAACCCTTCGCCCCCCCAGCCCATGACCACGTCGTGGTTCCACTCGAAGGCGGGGCGGAGGAGGGGGGCCACGAGATTCATCCAGCGCCGGGTGGACCGGACCCGCCACTCGTAGGTGACCGCCGTCCAGGGGCCCTCCTGGGCCAGGGTCCAAA
>CAYSXG010000374.1:0-3896 GCA_964434895.1 uncultured Solibacteraceae bacterium
GTGGCCCTGGGCCTTGGTGAAGGGGGGCCGGTCTAAACCCATGTTGAACGCGTGGATGGACTCCGAGTGTCCCACCATCAGGAAGGCCCGGGAATGGAGCTGTTGATGGAATCCGCGGAGCACGTTGGCCTTCACCGTTTCGTCGAAGTAAATCAGGACGTTCCGACAGAAGATGACATCGAAGGTACCCAGGACCTTGTAAGCCGCATAGTCCACAAGGTTGGCGTTCTTGAAGGCCACCAGTCGCTTGAGGTCCGGCGAGACCTCGAAGGAATCCGCCCCCTTGTCGAGGAAGAATCGCTTGATCTGGGCCGGCGTGAGGTTCCTCAGGGTGTAGCTGCCGTAGAGCCCCTCCTGGGCCTGGCCGAGCACCTTGTCGCTGATGTCCGTGGCCAGGATCTCCGGGACCATGCCCCGAAGGCAGCCCTCCTTCTCCTCCTGGCAGACGATGGCCAGGGTGTAGGGCTCCTCTCCGCTGGAGCAGGCGGCGGACCAGATCCGGATCCGGGAGGCCCCCCGGGCCTTGGCCATCTGCACTGCCTCCGGCAGGACCGCCTTTTGGAAGGCCTCGATCTGGGGCGGGTTGCGCCAGAAGCTCGTCTCGTTGGTGGTGACCTCGATGAAGAGCTGCTTGAGCTCCTCCCGTCCCCGGGGGCCCTGGAGCAGGTCCAGGTAGGTGGAGAAGTTCTCGAGGCTCAGGGAGGCCGTGCGCCGCGTGAGCCGGTTCTCCAGGAAGTACTGCTTGCTTTCGCTGAAATAGATCCCGCACTTGGCATAGATGAAATCCCGCAGGGATTTGAACTCCTGCGGGGTCATCACGGGCTTGGTGGGAGGGAGGGCCATGGGTCTACAGCCCATCGGCCGGGGGGTGGCCCTCCCTTAATCCCGGGACTCCAGGATCACCACGGCCAGGGCCAGGCCCGAATCGTGGGCCACGGTGGCGTGGAGGCGGGCCACCCCCCCCGCCTCTAGGCGCTCCCGAAGGGGGCCTTCGGCCCAAAGCCGGCCGTTCTTATAGCGCAATTCGTGCCAAGACCATCCGTCCAGGCCGGTGCCCAGGGCCTTGCCGAAGGCCTCTCGCAGGGCCCAGCGCCCCGCCAGCCGTTCCGGCAGCCGGTCCCGGTTCCCCCCCAGCAGGTAGGCCGCCTCCTCGACATGCAGGATCTTGGCGCAGCACTTCTCCGGCCCGAAGCGGGAGACCAGGTGCTGCCACCGGGCCGCCGGGCAGAGGTCCGAGCCCAGGCCGAGGATCATGGGGCCGTCCAGCCCAGGACGCCCCACACCTGGGCATTCGGTGTGAAGGGGCGGCACAGGGCCTCCAGGTCGCCGCCGTTGAAGGCCTCGGCGTAGGCGCGAATCAGGGTTTCGTGGGTCGGGGGCATGGGGCCTCCTTGGGGGCCGGCTCAGGCCCCGCGCCGCTCCTCACCCACGGAGATGGCCAGGCCGTCGGGGTCCAGGTACTGGGCGACCCGGGCCCCGAAGACGGAGGAGGTCGGCTCCTGGAGGCAGGTTACCTGGTTTTCGACCATGCGGGCGTGAAAGGCTCCCAGGTCCGGAACGTTGAGGCCCGGACGGCAGCGCCCGGCGGAGGAGGTGTCGGAAGCGCCTGAAGAGGACTGGCCCCCCTCGCTCGCGTGAAGGGCCAGGGTCGCTCCTTCCGTGGCGAATTCGGTCCACCCCGGGGATTCGAAGCGCAGGGGCAGCCCCAGGACGTCCCGGTAGAAGGCGACGGATCGCGACATGTCGCTGACGAAGACGATGGCGTAGTTCACGCGCACGGGGTCCCTCCTTCGCGGGATGAAAGTTCCAGGGCGTACCAGCGATCGCACCCGGAGTGACCGGTGTTTCCAAGGGGAGCGCAGAGGGGCCGGAAGCCCGCTCGCCGGTAGAGGGCCTGGGCGGCGTCCATGCCGGTGAGGGTCTCCAGGTAGCAGGTGGCGTAGCCCAGTTCCCGCGCCACGCCCAGGCAGTGGCGGAGCAGGGCCTCGCCCATGCCCTGTCCCCGGGCCTCCGGCAGGAAGTACATCTTGCGCAGTTCGCAGACTCCCTCAGGGCCGCCGTCCAGGGAGGCCAGGCCCCCTCCTCCCACCACCCGGTCTTCGGGGGTCGTCACCACGAAGTAGGCGGCGCCGGGGCGGGCGTAGGCTTCGGACATGTGGCCTACCTCCGGGTCGTGAATGGCGAAACCGGGCCCATCCGCGCCGAATTCCGGCATCACCGTCCGGATGACCGAGGCCACGGCGGCATCGTCGTCGGGGATGATGGGGCGGATGCGGAGACCCATGGGGACCAACTTAGCGGGAGGCGTTCACTCCGGCCAGTGGTGCTTGGGGTACCTCCGGCTCAGGGCCGGGCGCAGCTCCCGGTAGGCCCGCTGCCAGAATCCCGCGAGGTCCGTCGTGACCTGCACGGCGCGCATGTTGGGAGCCAGCAGGTGGAGCACCAGGGGCACGGCGCCGCCGGCGATGGAGGGGGTCTTCTTGAGGCCCCAGAATTCCTGGAGGCGGGCCTCGATCCAGGGGGTCTCTCCGTCGTAGCGCACCCGGGCCGGCCTTCCCTTGGGCAGCTGGATGGATTCCGGGGCCCAGGCGTCCAGGAGGCGGGCGGCCTCCTCCCCCAGGAGGGTCTTCAAGGACCCGGCCCAGTCCACGCTCCGCAGATCCCGTAGAGAGGCTGCCCCTTGGCAGGCCTGGTGGACCAGCCCTTCCCGGAGGGCCTCCCGGGGGGGCAGGCCCAGGTCCGGCCGGTGGAGGCCCAGGAAGGCCGCCCGATCCAGGAGCCGCTCCACCCGCTCCTGGTCCTCCCCGAGGCCCCGCCTTCCCAGGGCCTCCGCCAGGACCGCCGCCGTGCCGGGGTGGTCGGCCCCCGCCGCCGTGCGGCTTTCGTCGATGCAGAGATCCCCGAACCAGAGCCCCGCCACCCGCTCCACCCGGTCCTTGGCCTCGTTGAAGCGCAGCTCCTCCGTATCGTGCAGGTGCTCCGGGAAGTCCTCCAGAAGCCAGTCCTCGTCCACGGCCGACACCGCCCGGAGGAGGGTCAGGCTGCCCGCCCCCCGCTTGGTTTCTTCGGCCTCCAGGGCCACCACCAGGGCCGCGTTGCGCACCCGGCTGCGCTCGTCCAGAGTGCCGCCCCCGCCCCCCAGCAGGCCGAAGGTCCGTCCGCCGCCGGGCCGGGCGAGGCGATCCGCGTAGGCCCTCAGCAGGGCCCGGCGCAGCCTCGATTCCGCGTCGGCGGGCTCCGAGGTCCCGGGGCCGGAGCGGGAGAGGCTGCGCAGCACCTGGTGGGCGCGATGGACGGCCCCGGGGTCCAGGCCCGCGGCGCGCAGGGCCCCGGCCCCGAAGGAGGCCCCCTCCGCCTCCAGGTACTGGTCCAGGCGGGTGAACAGGTCCGAGGCCGCCGCGGGGAAGGGCCCGCGATCCGGGCGCTCCGCCAGGGAACGGCGGGCTTCCAGCTCCCCCGTCTCCAGCAAGGCCGCCGCCAGGCGCCCGGTGCGGGGGATGCCCAGCTCCTCGGAGGCCTGCACCAGGCGGGCCAGGCGCGGATGGAGCGGAAGGTCCAGCAGGCGGCGTCCCACGGGGCTCAGGCCCCCGCCGGCCTCCAAGGCCCCCAGCCAGCGGAGCAGGCGCTCGGCGGAGGCGAGGCCCTCGGCGGGGGGGGCCTCGAACCAGTCCAGGCCCGTGGGGTCCGCGACCCCCAGCCCATGCAGGAGCAGCAGGGGCTCCGCCAGGTCCGCCCGCTGGAGCTCCGGCGCGTCGAAGGCGGGGCGGGTGGCGAAGTCGTGGTCGGGGAAGAGGCGCAGGCAGAGCCCCGGGCCCGTGCGGGCCGCCCGGCCCGCCCGCGGGACGCAGCGGGCCCGGCTGAGTCGGGGGGTCCGGAGGGGGGGGAGGGCCCGACAC